>JAFQKJ010000112.1 GCA_017397005.1 Bacillota bacterium | reverse complement strand
GGATGGAAATCTCATCTCTAGGATAGTTCCTACTTTCAAGCAGGGTGAGATCGTGTCCACACCAAGAAGCCTTGCCTTTTATGCAGCTACAGAATACGGAGTAGTAAACCTCGCGGGCAAATCCACATGGGAAAGAGCTGAAGCTGTCATCTCACTGGCACATCCGGACTTCAGAGAAGACCTTATAAAAGAAGCTGAGAAAATGAACATCTGGAGAAGAAGCAATAAATTGAAATAATACCAAGGAGAAAATATATGAAACAGAATGAAGTAAGAGATCTGTCCCTGGCTCCTTTAGGAAGACAGAAAATCGAGTGGGTAAGAAACAATATGCCTCTTCTCAGAGGACTTGAAGAAGAGTTTAAAAAGAACAGGCCTTTTGAAGGCGTTAAGATATCACTTTCCGTTCATCTTGAAGCAAAGACAGCATATCTCTGTGAAGTGCTGGCAGCCGGGGGCGCGGAAATGTCAGTAACAGGAAGCAACGTGCTTTCAACTCAGGATGCTGTGGCAGCGGCTCTGGCAGTTACAGGCATGAAGGTTTATGCATATCACGGGGCTACCGAAGAAGAGTACAACAGACATATCGAAATGGCTCTTGAACATGGTCCAAACATCATTATCGATGACGGCGGAGATCTGATAAACATGCTTCACACAAAACGCCCTGATCTTATGAAAGATCTGTGGGGCGGCTGCGAAGAAACTACAACAGGTATCATCAGACTTAAGGCTATGGAAAAAGAAGGCGTGCTGAAGATCCCTATGGTTGCGGTAAATGACGCAAGATGCAAGCATCTTTTTGACAATAGATACGGAACAGGTCAGTCAGTTTGGGACAGTCTGCTCAGAAATACAAACCTCATCATAGCAGGTAAAACAGTAGTCGTAGCCGGCTACGGCTGGTGCTCAAAGGGCATCGCTATGAGAGCGAAGGCTCTTGGAGCGAAGGTCATCGTTACAGAAATAGATCCTGTTGCTGCTATCGAAGCTGTAATGGACGGATTTGAAGTTATGAAGATGTCACAGGCGGCGGAAAGAGGGGATTTCTTTATCTCTGCTACAGGCTGCAATAAAGTTATCTCATATGAGGATATGCTCAAGATGAAGGAAGGAGCTATCCTTGCCAATGCCGGCCATTTCAATGTGGAAATAGATGTGGCTGAACTGGAAAAGAAATGTGTGGAAAAGAAAGAGACTCGTCCAAACATCATGGGATACTGGCTGGAAAACGGCAGGATGATAAATCTTATTGCAGAGGGAAGACTGGTAAACATCGCGGCGGCAGACGGTCATCCTGCAGAGATCATGGATATGAGCTTTGCAGTACAGGCACTCAGCGCAATGTATATTATGGAAAACAAAGGCAAGCTTGAAAACAAGGTGGTGGATGTATCTGATGAGATAGATCTGCTGATCGGAAGAAGAAAGCTGGAAGCCTGGGGCATCGAAATAGATACACTCAGCGAAGAGCAGGAAAAATATCTTTCAAGCTGGGATCTTGAATAATATAGGAAAAAGGTAATAAGAGAATGGAAAACACAAAGTTTAAAGGTGTGAAGTGTGGTTCCGGTTCTTTACAAAAAACAGTTATATTTGCGGGTATAGCGCTGGCTGTGATACTTAAGCTGGTGCTGTACTACAGTCTAATGGGCGTGAAAACAGGATTTGCGGCAGCAACAGGGATAACCTTCGCTGTTACGGTCCTGCTTTTTGGCGTGTTCAAAAGAAAATGGATAGCCGCAGCGATATATCTGCCTTTATCGATACTTATGGCGGTGGATGTAAACTATTTCAGTTTCTTCAACCGTAATCTGTCGGTGGCGGCTTTGGGAGCGGCAGATCTTCTGGGGGGTGTTACAGAGAGCATAAAAGAACTGTTTATGCCTGTAACTCTGCTCATTCCTCTTGATGCTGTTATAATTCTGGTGCTTTGCATAGTTTTCCGGGAAAAACTGATGGAGGAAACGGAATGCAGGGTATGCACTGCTGTCAGAACTGCGAAAGCAAGGGTCATATCTCTTGTACTGCTTTTGGCGGCGCTGGCTTCTCTGGTGCTTATAGTTCCGGGTGAGGATTCTATAGGTAAATCCTTATTTTCTCAGGAGTTCTATTCCTACCACCTTAGGGATATTACCGGAATAAACAGCATAGAGATCGAAGAGATCGATTCTAAGGATATCCTGGCGGTGGAAGGCAATTATGAAAACGAAAAGGAAGGTCCGGACTTCGGCTGCGGAGAAGGTATGAATCTTATCGTTGTTCAGGTAGAGGCTATGCAGGATTTCGTGATCGGAAGGACTTATGACGGACAGGAAATAACACCGTTTTTAAACAGCCTTTTGGAAGAAGACACCTTCTATTTTGACACTTATTATCAGCAGACCGGAAGTGGAAATACTTCAGACGCAGAATTTGCTACGAACAATTCTCTTTACGGTTCCATGCTGACATACACATACAAAATTTTTCAGGACAATTACTGGCGAGGACTGCCTGTGCTTTTAAAAGAAAAGGGCTATGACACTATGGCATTCCATGCATATGAGCCGGATTTCTGGAACAGAGATAAAGCTTATCCGGGTCAGGGATTCGATAAATTCTATTCGGAAGAAGATTATAACGTGACGGAAGAACTGGGTATGGGGCTTTCCGACAGACTGTTCTTTGAGCAGTCAATGGATATCATCGGAGAAAGCAAAGAGCCTTTCTATTCCTTTATGGTGACTTTGTCCACCCATTATCCTTTTGATATAGCAGGACATTTGGAACTTACAGAAGAAGATACAGACACCGTTTTCGGAGATTATCTCCAGAGTATGAGCTACATCGATGCATGTTTTGAAGATCTTTTCGGATATCTTGAAGAGACCGGACTTGCAGATAATACTATCGTAGCTATCTACGGAGATCATCTGGCAATGAATCCAAGTACAGATTCGGTAAAAGAGAGGATGAGCGAGTATCTTGGCTGGGAATATGATTATGAAGAAGCTATGAATGTGCCTCTCATAATTCATGTGCCGGGCAGCGGAGAAAGCAAGACATTCAGTGTGGCAGGGGGACAGAGCGACTTCCTTCCTACTATTGCATATATAATGGGATTTGAAACCCTGGATACTGTCTATCTGGGACACAATCTATGCACCGTAAAAAATAATTTTGTGCCGGTGAGATCATATATGCCTCAAGGCTCTTTCGTGACAGGGGATGTAATGTTCAAAATGTCCAGAAGCGGCCTTATATCCGATGCGGAAGTTGTTAATATAAGGACTCATGAGCAGTACTCGCCGTCGAAGTACGAAGGATACTATGCTCAGTCGCTGCAGATGCAGTACACTTCAGACTATTATCTGGACAACGATATCCTGCGGCAGGTCTATATGGAAGGCAAAGACCTGAAGACTATTGTAAGCAACGCCGAGCCTACCGGATATTACGGCAAGGTAATACCATGCACCACCATCATAGATGCTGCGGTGGCGGAAGGGGACAACGAAGGGCTGTATTGTCTGGAAAACTTTGATAAACTCTATGCGTCAGGAGTCAGAGCTTTTGCGCTGAATCTGGTTTGGACTTCTGATGGATATACGGTGGTGATGAACAGCTGGGATGAGATTGAAAACTATTTCACCAGATGGGATAAGGTAAGTTCATATAAAACTTTCAGGAATGCCATGAAGTATTACAGCAGAGAGGGCATAACAGCTATGACGGGAGAGGACTTCATCCGCTGGGCAGATGAGCATAAAGACGCAGTGTTCTTTATCAATGTAGATGAGGAAAAACTTCAGGGTGAAGCAACGAACAACGAAAAGATCTATTTTGCTTCAACGCTTAGAGATGAGTATCCCGAGATCATAGACAGAACAGTTTTAATTGCAGACGATGTCATGTCTCTTGAGGTTTTCAATAAGGAAGATTTCTATAACGTAATGTTCTATGCTGCAGATAAGTTTTCTGTAGAGGATATACTGAACGTAAACAGCAGATATGAAATGTACGGAACCGCGGCGAATATTAGCCTCGCAAAAGAACTTGCTTCCAATTGGAAATATGATGAGGAGGACCTATATGTTTATACTTCATCTAAAAATGAAGGTGAAAAGGCAAGAGAGCTTGGCATCAGCGGTGTTGTAATAGTTCATGATTCTATGCTATAATAACTTAGTTATACTAATTTTAACCAATTAATATATATTATTTTTCATAAACGGAGGGCAGATATGGAATTTTTTGATGTTTTAGATGCAAGATACAGTGTTAGAAAATTTAAAGACGAACAGATCAAACAGGAAGATCTGGAAAAGATCATCGCAGCTGCAGGAGCTGCACCATCAGCTAAGAATGCTCAGAACTGGCATTTCGTAGTTATCCAGGACGAAGAGCTTATCGAAAAGATGGGCGTTACAGTTGATAAGAAGATGGAAAAGATCGCTGCAGGTCTTGAACCTGAAAAAGGAGAAAAATTCCTGAAGTTCTCAAGATTCTCAACATTCTTCAGAAATGCTCCTACAGTTATAGCTGTATACGCAAAAGAATATATTCCTGAAGGCCTTAAAGAAGTTTTGGCATCAAATATGCCTCAGATAGACGGAGACAGAATGTGGTATGCTAACCCTGGTATCCAGAGCATCGGCGCAGGTATCGAAAACATGATCCTTGCTTCTGTAGCATTAGGTTACGGAGCATGCTGGATGACAAGTGCAAACCACACACTTCTTGAACTTGAAGAAGTTATCGGTTTCAAAAGAGATAAGCATAAGCTGGTAGCTCTCGTTCCAATGGGAGTTCCTGAAGGGGAAAAGAAGAGCCCTGCTAAGCTGCCTGTTGAAGAGATCATGACAGTGATCAAATAAGAGAATGACTTGACCGGCCTTTGTGCCGGTCTGCTTGTATGAGGTGATAAAATGGCGTTGTATGGTATAGCTGACCTTCATCTTTCCTTTTCCACGGATAAACCCATGGACATATATGGGCCGGCTTGGGAAAACCATACGGAAGTGTTGAAAAGAGAGTGGACGGAGCTTGTCAGGGAAGAGGATACGGTCATAATAGCGGGAGACATTTCCTGGGGCCTTAAACTCAGTGAAGCTATGGCAGATCTTGAGTGGATAGATAAGCTTCCTGGCAAGAAGGTTTTGCTCAAGGGGAATCATGACCCCTGGTGGAGTTCAGTATCAAAGTTAAATAAGATATCTGAGAGGATGTATTTCCTTCAGAATACATTTTACGTTTATGAGGACTATGCGATCTGCGGTACAAGAGGCTGGCTTTGTCCGGGCAGCAGCGATTTCAAAACTCATGACGAAAAAATATATGCAAGGGAGCAGCTCAGACTGAGGGCTTCTCTTGATGAGGCGAAAAAAGCCGGATATGAAAAAATACTTGGAGTGATGCATTATCCTCCTACTAATGAGAAAAAAGAAAGATCTGCGTTTGTAGATATTTTTAATGAATACGGAGTGGAAAAGGTGATCTTCGGACACCTTCACGGGGAAACCAAGAAGACGGTGCCGGATGTATTTTACGGTAATACAGAATTCTCTTTGGTATCCTGTGATGCTCTTGCCTGCAGGCCTCAGCGTGTTTTGTAGATTGAGCTGATGCAAAAATGGCATAGGGAAAGCCGGCTTGGACCGGTGCAGAATAAGAATATGAAAGGGGAATGTTCAATGAAAAAAGCTATACTTGTCGTTCTGGACAGTTTAGGAATAGGCGAAATGCCGGATGCGGCTTCATTTGGGGATGTTGGAGTAAATACTTTGGGACATATAGTAAGTGTAGTTCCTGACATTAAGATAGATAATCTTCGCAGCTTTGGGCTGGGGAATATAGACGGTGTGGATCCGGGAGTAGGCAAGGCGGAAGTGATCGTTGCCAATTACGGAAAAGCAAATGAGCTTTCAAACGGAAAGGACACAATAACAGGTCACTGGGAACTGGCAGGAATAATAACTCAAGAGCCTTTCCTGACTTTCCATGACGGATTCCCGGAAGAATTCATCAAAAAATTTGAAGAAGAGATCGGCATAGAAGTTCTCGGAAACTATGCGGCTTCAGGTACAGAGATCATCAAAGTCCTTGGCCCTGAGCATATAGCAACGGGAAAGCCTATCGTATACACTTCTGCTGACAGCGTGTTCCAGATCGCAGCTCATGAAGAAGTTATCCCCCCGGAAAGATTGTACGAGATTTGCAGGATCGCAAGAAAGCTTCTGGTCGGAGAATGGCAGGTGGGAAGAGTTATCGCCAGACCTTTCGTTGGAAAAGACGGGGATTTCAGCAGAACTTCCAACAGAAGAGACTTTTCGGTTTCACCTCCGGCAGACACTCTTCTCGACAATATAAAAAATGCGGGACAGACCGTGTGGGCTGTGGGCAAGATAGAGGATATTTTCAATAAGGCTGGTGTGACTGATGCAGTGCATACAGACAGCAATCTTGACGGTATCAATAAAACAATAGAAACTATTAAACAGGAATTTGATGGGTTCATATTTACAAATCTGGTGGATTTCGATGCTAAATTCGGACACAGAAGAGATGCTGAAGGTTATGCAGGAGCATTGGAGGAATTCGACGTAAAGCTTCCTGAAATAGTTGAGGCTATGGGAGATGAGGATCTGCTCATTCTCTGTGCTGACCATGGAAACGATCCTTCATACGAAGGGTTTGACCACACCAGAGAATATATTCCTGTGATGGCATATGGTAAAAGAATGAAGAAGGGCGTGAACCTTGGCACATTGAACAGCTTTGCTGACATAGGAGCTACCATTGCTGATCATTTAGGTGTGAAATATACCTGTGCAGGAGAAAGCTTTTTAAGCAAGATCAAATTATAGAGGATATGCAGTTTGCGTGAACAGGAGGTATTGTCATGCAGATGAAGGATATAATTGAAAAGAAGCGTGACGGGGGGATCTTGACCCGTGATGAAATAGACTTTTTTGTAGAGGGCTATACAGACGGCAGTATTCCTGATTACCAGGCTTCAGCCCTGCTGATGACGGTGTTTTTTCAGGGATTAAATAAGGAAGAAACTTTTTTCCTGACCGAAGCTATGAAACGTTCCGGAGATGTGGCTGATCTGTCTGATATACCGGGAGTGAAAGTGGATAAGCACAGCACCGGCGGTGTAGGGGACAAAACAACTCTGGTGGTGGCGCCTATTTGCGCTTCTGTTGGAGTGCCTGTGGCTAAGATGTCCGGACGAGGACTGGGTTTTACTGGGGGCACAGTTGACAAGATGGAATCTATACCGGGATTCCAAACCACTTTGGACAGTGATGCTTTCAGAAAAGCAGTTTCAGAAGCGGGGATGTGCGTTATAGGGCAAAG
>JAFQKJ010000014.1 GCA_017397005.1 Bacillota bacterium | reverse complement strand
TTTTCTCTGATACTGCACTTTCGTAAAACCTTTTTAAATTCGTAATGCGCCAGTTCCCTGCATTCAGCGCAAAATTCCTGCCTCATAAATCCTCCCCAAATATCGTATGATGCTTTTTTACGATTATTCTATCATTGAGATAATTGTATCTTTATGATTGCTTTTTGTCAATATCCTATCATGTAATTTAACATTCGTCTCATTTTACGGTAAAATACTCAATATCAAACATACAAAAAAGCCGGCATACGCCGGCTTAGTTCAAACCTAGATACGTCTCAAAATCTTTCAATACCTTCAACAATGACTCCGGCAAACGCTTATAACATTCTTCCCTAAGCTCCTCCGGAATACCATAATATCCTTCCGCAATGCTGCCCGAAATGGCAGTCAATGTATCGCAGTCACCGCCAAGAGAAACTGCTGTACGAATAACATCCTCAAAGCTTTCACCTTCAAGAAAAGCTGTGATCGCTTCCGGAACTGTTTCCATGCATGTTTCAGTATGATAATAGTACGGTCTTATTTCATCACATTTACGACTCAAGTCATAACCGAATTCATGTATAATATATTCTTTGATTTCCTCTTTACTATGGCCTGTCCTTGCTAAGAAGATCGCACTGGCGGTCGCTTCTGCGCCCTTGATCCCTTCCGGATGATTGTGTGTAACCTCAGAAGAGAGTTTTGCCGCGTGTCTTACAGAATCTATATCATTATATAGCCACGCAACAGAAGACACTCGCATTGCAGAACCATTGCCAAAACTATTGTAGGCCTCGCACTCCGGATCACGAAGCCACTGTAGGAACATTCCTCCGTACCCGGCATCAGGATACATCCTTCCAAACTGACGCATATTATTTGCCAGCATTTTAAGTATCCCTTCATCTGAGATATCAAACTGTGCTTCAATAAATGTCTTTCCAACAGCCAATGTCATTACGGTATCATCTGTATATGCAGACTCTTCAGAGAACAAAGGAAATTCCTTGCACTTATTACCGCGATCAAATTCAAAAGGACTTCCAATAATATCACCTAAAATTGCTCCTATCATATATTTCCACCTCCGTTTGTTATGATTCTATTTTAGACTAAATAAAAGGATCAGTGGTCGCATGACATGCGACATTTATACGTATAAACATTACACCATTATAAAGGAAAGCCAGCATGCGCCGGCTTCATCTAAACATTATTCTTTCACTTTTTTAAGAAAAATCTATCCCTACCCGTTCTATAGTTATGTATTCCGTGCCGTTTATCCAGCCTATAGCATATTCGTATTCACCCATTATATCCATGATCGTAAAGATATATGGATCTTTAGGAGTAGGATACCAGCAGTCATCCCCTATCTGTATTGATTCCCGAATGCAGGCTTTATCCAAACCAAAGGTTATTGCATAATAACTGCAAGGCGGCTGCCCATCAAAGCTATATTGGATCACTTCTGTTTGAACATTTTTCAATCCGCTGGAAAACTTTTTACAGTCTGCTTCCATGTTTGATATCCACTCAGGCACTTTTGCTGGTTCTTCATCTGATGGGACAAACATATCGTTTCTGACATAAAACAGCTTTACTCCGTCTTTTGGGAAGAAACCTCGGTCAATGGAATACATGATACCATATCCGTTATTTACATTTTTCTGATCATATACATAAATAGGATCGCGGAATTCCATATCAAATCTCCTTTTTATATCATCTCTTTTATTATCTTATAGCCACAAAATCCTTCTTTACCTGTGAATTTATATAATCCCCGTCTATCCACATTGCCAGGAATTCATCTGCATTCAGCAGTCTTACATTGTCATAATACGGATCATAGATCAGCAGGCTGCTTTTTTCCAGCTCGCCGTCGTTTGCTGGGTAGTACCCCAAAAGCACGAACCAGTGGGCATAGTTGTACATGCATTCCAGCATCACATGGTATCCATCTTTCATAAGTTCAAGTACGTACTCAAACTCAGGATCCGGATGATCGCAGCCGTAAACTATGTCGTATTCTGCAAACATGCCTCTCTGCTTCATATCTTTGGAATAGTACGGCCCCGGTGTCATTTCATATTTTTTTACCAGTTCTTCTTCTGAAGGAACATTTTCCACCACTCCGGACAGGAGAGTTCTGACACAGGCTATAGAGCAGGTCCAATCAGTTTCCTGAGGAAACAGCTTCACCGGAGGGTTGCTCACTATGCCCTCTATTTTCAAATCTGCATGTTTTGGAAAAAAATGCTTTCTATTCATATCAAACTCCTAATTTCTCTACTTTTTGTTTTTCCCCGAAGGGCCGCTGTTTAGCTTTGAATCTATAAATGCAATTATCATATAAACAAAGAATCCCAGAGAAACTATGCCTAATGCAATTAAATATGCATTGACCTTAGTCTGTTCATTTGACAGCCACGCATCAAGTATCTCACCAACTGTGGCAACTACAGAAACCGCAGATATCAACAGCAGGAAGATGTTTTTGATCCTGTTCTGTCTTTCGTTTATCTTACGTTTGTTTGCTTCGATCATGGTAGCCAGCAGTTCTTTGTTTATCTGGTACTTTTCAAACACCTGATCCAGTCCGAAACATTCTGCGATACGCTTTGCAGAGGCTCTTACTGTCGGGAAATTAAACTGGTTGTAATCCCCAAACCTCATTGCCTGCGCCATATCAAAGCTCAGCTGTTCATATCTTTCAGTTGCATTTGAAATGTCTCTAAATCCGCGCTGTTTATCGCTTTCTTCTCGCAGATCATGATATATCTTATCAATGGCAGCATCCTGGAACAATATCAGTTCGAGGAAGAATATTTCAATTGCGTTGTATACAAGTCTTTCGTCTCCAAAAATATTAATTTCTTTGCAATTTTCCAGCATAGTCTCGTTGGACACGAACACTTCCGCTGTGTCATACTGAGCTATATTTTCACATCTTACTTTTTCGAGGAAATCTCCGCCAATTATCCCCATAGGGTATTCTTCGTTGGCTAAAGTATTGATCTTCTCTTCTTCAGTCATTTCGTCGTAAGAGAATACCATACTGCGTTTTTTACCGTAAATACGCAGTTTAAGATGATACATGAAATCCTGAAGAGAATAGGTTTCTCCATTATAGCAGATGTTCATCATATTTCCGCAGTAGTAATTCAGCAGTTTCACTCCGCCTACAGAACAGTTCGGGATCATTATTTCCATAATACAGAATCCGGTCTCATGCTTCACGATCCCCACTACTGCATCCTGATAATAGGTCTTTCCTTCCATATAATCCTGGATCTCAAGAGTTACTTTGCCGATGCACTTTCTGTCGAGCTTTTTCACATAGTCCGAGTTATATTCCTGTCTTATGATCTCCTGAATATTATCTTTGAAAATATTGAAAAACTCGCAGTTCACTTCCGGAAGCTCTTCCCAGGCATTGCTGTTCTTCTCAGTTTTACCCGGTATGAACAGATAAAGGTCGCTGTCATTAAGCTGCTTATCCTTTTTATATGCGACCACTCTTTCGTAATGGTCAAATCCTTCAAGATCTATGTCATCCTGTCTTCTTACGTAAATAAAACAGTCCCTGTCATTTGTTTTTGAAACAACACCGGTCTCTACTTTAACTGTCTGCTTGGCAAGTCCGATGCCTGTCTGGATCTTATCCAGTTCCCAAACGTTTTCATCTGACATTTCTGCCATAACGAAAGTTTCTTCAGACTCAGGATCTTCTTCAAAATAGAAGAGGTGGTTTGGCAGATGAACACATTTCCACCCCTTTATCTTAACATCCTCGATGTACTCATATTCCAGTTTCAATACATCGAATATGTCGGTAATGGCTTTTTTATCACATAGTAATTTCACGATTTTCCCCCATCATTTGCACTTTTATTTCAAAAGTGCACTTCCAAGTTCATACGCATCCTTCATTTTGCCCGGGAATACTTCTTCATGACGGGCTTTTTTAACTTCAGGATCATACTTAGTCCAGTTGTATATGCTGTAATCATCGACCTGCAGTGTTTCTCCGCAAATAAGCACTTCAGTTGGTCCTACAATATCGCTTAACATTTTTTTATAAGTATCCAGCACTCTGTCATAGCCTCTCTGCGGATACTGAGCTTCAGCGCAGTTGCTGGTCATTATGAGAAGGACCGGTATACTGCGTTCGTTGTAGTTTGCAGGGTCTTTTTTGTATGAAATGTACTGGAAAACCAGTCTTTCATATAACGCACGAAAAGCTGAGCTTACATCGCCGAGATAGTTAGGTGTTCCTATTATAATACCATCTGCACCCCTTATTTCTTCCAGCACTTCTGCAAGGCCGTCTTTGTAAGCGCAGGCTCCCAAATGCCCCGGTAATTTACAGCCAAAGCAGGCAATACAGCCGGTAAACTTTTCCAAATCATAAAGATCAAAATACTTTATCTCTGCTCCTGATGCTTCAGCGCCTTTTGCCGCCTCCTTGACCAAAGTTGCTGTGTTCCATGTCTTTCTTGGACTTGCATTTATAGCTACTATCTTTTTCATATGGTTCTCCTCTCTATGTACTATTTTTCAAAACAGCCACGCACCTCAAATGCATGGCTGTAATATGTCTGTATCTATATTATTTTATTTTTTTGAAAAGAAGATTTTGCCTATGAGCAAACTTATAGTTCCGGTAAAAAGGAACATCACACCAAATTCACCTAAAAGCTCGGTAACATAAGGCTTCACCGGTTCTTCATGGAAAACAGTTGTAAATACGCCCTCAGTTCCTAAATAATGAAAGAAAAAATATGTGAACACAAAAATTGCTATTGCTAATATGAATGAAATCAGCGCCAGTACATAACATTTCTTCTTCATCTTTCTTTCTCCTCTTTTCAAAACCACCAAAAACTATAGAATACTGTATATCTGATCCTGGAGACAGGATATCTATTTATCAAGACGAATAATTGTCAGGATAGCCTGTTCTCTTGTGTAAGAAGTCAGCGGATCGAATGTATTGTTTCCAACACCGTTCATGACCCCGGATGCCGATATCCTTGCAACAGAGTCTTTAGCCCAGCTGCTTATCTTGCTGTTATCTGCAAATGACAGTGTGCCGCTTGCCAGTTCAATATCCATATAGTCCGCGAGACGAGCCAATATCGTCGCCGCTTCTTGTCTTGTGAGATTTTTGTCAGGAGAAAATGCTCCGTCTCCGGTACCGTTTACTACACCTATTGCTCCCATCTTCTGAACATTAACATCGCTGGTGTCAGTAAATTCCATACGTTCACTGATGGTATTCCCTGTATATGTTTCACAGAACTGAGTCGCAAGTGCGCAGAACTCTGCACGAGAGATCGCTTCGGTATAGCCTTTCTGCAGTTCCTTTGGAACATAACCGTTGTCTATAGCATTGTCTACTTCCGCCTGTGCCCAGCTTGACGGGATATAATAGGATTCTATCGCGTTACGCAGTGTGTTCAGAGCCACGTTATAATCGTTATTCCTAAGTTCGTAGCAACCTCCGCTTATGCATGAATTCTTTGTTGCGTAATACTGATCTTTGCTTACCTGAGTGCCGTTAACTTCGTACAGATATCTGCCGATGGAAGCTGCAACACTTCCTACATAATATGGAACAAAGTTTGCATGGAGCTTCACACTTCTCTCCATAAGTGTTCCATTATATGAATAATAACTAACTACTTCATCTAAAGAATCAGGATCCAGATCCGCCAAATATACTTTACCGTTGCTGGCTTTACAGTAGTAGATACATTCATCGGAAATATATGGGTAGTTATGACTGCTGAGTATATAGCCTATATACCCTTCCGGTTCATAGTATCCCCAGCTTCCGTTTCCCGCGCTGTAAGCCCAATCAAGATTCTGCCCTATTCGTCTGAGTTTTCCGTTTTCATAGGTATATATACATATCCATTCTGTATCACTGGAGTCGATTATAGCACTGGAGTTGTTTGTTATATAACGTTTTAGGATAAGTTCCTCCACCCCGTCATTTGTAACATCCAGAAGGTGTACCGCTAATATCTTTTCCACCTTTGAATTTCTTTCTATCTTGTCAGTGAACATATTATAGTAGTCATTGTCGCGGATCGGCTGACCAAGTCTGTCAATCTCTTCCTGAAGATATTCATAATATGCGTTATATGCATCCAGCTTATTTACCGCAGCATCAGACGTTACCGGAAACGCTCCCAGCACCATAAATGCGCATAAACTCAGGCTCAACACCTTGCTTAATATACTCTTTCTCATGTACTTCTCCTTTTAGTGTACCTATTTTAATATATTATATAATTTTTCAACAGTTATAATCAATCTATATTTTATATTATGCATGCAAAAGCCCCCGAACCAAGTTCGGGGGCTTTTGCATATTTTACTCTTTGCACAATTCTTTTATA
>JAFQKJ010000111.1 GCA_017397005.1 Bacillota bacterium | reverse complement strand
TTTCTTTCATATTTTGGATTACATCCGCCGCAATATCTGATACCTATCATTGAATACTCCTCATTTCACAAATATGCGTAGATTATATCATATTTAATGAAACTGTTCAACATTACATATCTTTAGCGTAGAGCTTTCTTTCAAGCTCTGTAAGGAGCCTTGTATTCTCTTCTTCAGCCTTCCTGTAAAGCTCTATCTTTTCAGGAGTGAATCTGCTCCACGCCAGTTCTGAGGCCTCCTCAAAATAAAGAGGTTTTCCTGTTATATACTCTGATATAAGCTTGCCTGTAATAGGTCCCAAAGCGATCCCGCTTCCTTCGTGTCCTGCCGCCATGTAAAAGCCCGGCACTTCTTCCACATTGGAAACTATCGGTAAATGATCCAGACAGAACGGGCGCAGTCCGCCGAAAGATCTGATGCAGTTTGTATTCTTCAACATAGGGAAGAACCTAATGGCACGCTCCGCGACAGCTCGCATTATCCTGTATTCCGACTTGATGCTGTAGCCTCTGAAAAGTCTGCAGCCCCCTACCTGAGTGTTTCCGCTTGGAGCAGAAGATATGTTCAGGCACACATTATATGCATTTACCAGTTCACTGACAGGTCTCTGATATACAGAACTGTCCAGGAATTTTGCCAGGATATATCCGTATTCTATAAACTCTCTATTCTGAGTGATCTTTCCGCATTTCTCTGTAATAGTCAACAGTCCGTATCTTGGTTCTATCGGAACATCTATACCTACCATTGCTCCGATAAAATTCGACCAGCATCCTGCAGCATTTACAACATGAGGCGCCCTCAAAGTTTCGCCTTTATCTGTCAGTATCCCCTGTACCGCTTTCGTATTTGGATCCTGAAGTATGTCCCTTACTTCCGTTCTCATATATACGTCCAAAAGCCCTGTTTTCTTTGCTTCGTATACGAAACCGAAAGCTACCTTGTGAGGGCAGACAGTGGTATCCTTTGGGATCCATAAAGCTCCCGCAAGATCTTTCGCTATAAGAGGTTCCAATTCCTGAAATTCTTTTGAATCTACTGCATACATTTCCAGACCCTGACTTCTCACCCGTGCCGCATGTTTCCTCGCTTCCTCCATCTCAAACTCGGTTTCGCACGCAATTATATACCCGGCAGGATCGCCCTTTCCGTCTCTCTCAAATTCAAAATCATAATCGAATTCTTTTTCCATCTCGAGATAAAGCTGCATGCTGTGATATGCCTGAAGCATATCTATTCCAGGCTGTTTTTCAGAGTAACCGATATGCCCGTCTGTATGACTGACAGTGCCGCTGGCTATGTCTCCTCTTTCCACTAACGCTGTTTTAAGTCCTTCTCTTGTGAGATAATACGCACAGGCGGTCCCCATGATCCCTCCGCCAATAACAATAACATCATAGTTCTTCATTCCACACCTCCGGCAAGATCCTGTTGTCGAGATATAACGTTCAAACTTCATTCATGTTATCAATGTGATCACTGATCAGGTCTGTGAAGCAGTATTATTTTTGCTTTAATTATACATTTACCATAAGATATTTTGCCATCCAAATACAACAAAAATTCCCAACCAACCAGCACTTGCGGTGAGATCTTTATTGTCAGAAGCACAAAAAAGGACGACTCATACGAGTCGTCCTTTTATGTGATATGTTAATCTAAATTAGTCAACGATACCTGCTAATTTCTTAGCTAATTCTTTCTTCATTGGGATGTTGCCCTGTCTTGAGATCATGATTCTCTGAGCCTGTGGTGAACCTGCACCGTGGAGAGATTCTGTTCTGTAACCAACTGCAGCAGCGCCGAGGCAGAGGTTTTCGATGAATCTTAAGATTCTCTGTCTGTTTTCTACTGGAACGTCTGCGTTACCAACGAAGTATTTCTGGCAGTATTCGCCAACTGTTAATCCGCTTACTGTAGGAACTTTAACGTCTGATGTGAAGTCAGCTTCTGATGGCATTGTTACTACGAGACCGCCAGCGATGTCTTCAGCTAATCTTACGATTTCGTAAGGGAATCTTGTTACGTTCTGCTTACATACGTTAGCGAGAAGGAGGTCGATCTGGTAGTTACCAGCTTTTGTCTGATGTCCTTCAGCTGAGCAAGCAATACCGCAGCAGAATAATGTTTCGTTTAAGTGTGTCATTTCGATGAGCTTATCTTTAACGTGTGAAGCTTTCTGAGCGCCATTGTAATCAGCAGCAACTGCAGCAGCACCGATAAGAACGTCGCCAACGCCTACTTTACATCCGCCGTATGACTGTCTGTGGTAACCAGCAAATCTTTCTACGAGCATACCTGAGAAATCCCATTCGCCGCACATAAAGATTCTTTCATTTGGTACGAATACGTGGTCAAATACTACGAGAGCTTCCTGTCCGCCGAATTCTTTGTTACCTGTGTCGATTCCTGTGCCTTCTTCGAGTTTTCTTGTGTCACATGACTGTCTTCCGTAGATCATGAATACGCCTTCTGCGTCTGACTGGATAGCAAATGATACTGCATAATCTTTGTCAGCTTCTGTCATTGAAATTGTAGGCATGATAAGGTGTTCGTGTGAGTTGATTGAACCTGTCTGGTGAGCTTTAGCACCGCATACTACGATACCGTCTTCTCTTCTTTCAACGATTCTTACGAATAAATCAGGATCCTTCTGGAGGTGTGGAGGAAGTCCTCTGTCACCCTTAGGGTCTGTCATAGCGCCGTCTACTACGAAGTCTTTTTCTTCGATATATTCAACGTATTTTTTGAAGTTTTCATGATATTTTGTGCCGTATTTTTCGTCGATTTCATATGTTGTTGAGAATACAGCGTTGAATGCGTCCATACCTACGCATCTCTGGAAACATGAAGCTGTCTTCTGTCCAAGAAGTCTCTGCATCTTAACTTTTTTTCTAAGGTCATCTGTGCTCTGGTGAAGATGAGCAAATCTGTTGATCTTCTTACCTGATAAGCATGATGTAGCTGTCATTAAATCTTCGTATTCAGGCTGCTGAGCAAGCTCATATGTCATAGCCATACAATTGATTGATGGTCTGATGATTGGATCGTCAACCCAGTTTTCTACTTTTTTTCCGAATGAGTACACCTGAGTGTTGAGGGCTCTTAAGCTTTCGATGTACTGTTCTTTTGTCATTAATGCCATAATGATTCACTCCTTTAAAATTTTAAAAATTTATAACATATCGACAGCACAAGCAGCCGCCGAATTATGCACATATTTATTTATCTTTCGCCTCTCATGAGTTTTCTTGCCATCTCAATGAGATCATCGCTTACTGATGTGTCGAGTTTAACATCCTTTACTTCAGCCACTTCTTCCATAAGGATCTCTTTAACGATCTCCTCTGTTGTCATCTGAGCTGAAGGGCATCCGCTACATGCGCCTGTCAGACGCACTGTTACCACGCCGTCTTCAAACTTTGTCATAACAGCTCCGCCGGAATGTTCTCCAAGGATGGGATTAACTTTTTCTATAAGCGCTTTTTTGATTTGTTCTTCCATCATTGGCCTCCTGTACCGATTTATTTTGTGACAAAAAATCTGTTTTTTCTCACACCACAAATTATTTTAACACCCTTTGCTGATTTAATCAAGATATAAAACAAAGGATTTTAAGTATATGAAGGGATATATTACTATGCTCTCGGATGAGTTCTGTCGTATACATCTTTCACTTTATTTTTATTGACCATAAGATATACCTGGGTAGCAGCTGCGTCTTCATGTCCCAGAAGTTCCTGAAGCGACTTGAGGTCGGCTCCGTTCTGAAGCATATGTACAGCAAAAGAATGACGCAGTATCTGAGGAGTTATCTTCTTGTCTATGCCTGCCTTATCAGCATAGTATTTTATTATTTTCCAAAGTCCCTGACGGGTCAGCCTTGCTCCGCTGTAGTTTACAAAAAGCGCTTCTTCTCCGGAATCTTTTATAAACTCTTTCCTGCACCCGGAAATGTATTCCTGCATAGCCTTTTTGCAGATACTGCCCATAGGAATGACTCTTCCCTTCGTATCCTCTGTTCCGCAGGCAACGAACCCCATTTTAAGGTTTATATCTGTTATGTCCATCTGCACGATCTCAGACACTCTCATACCTGTAGCATACATCAGTTCAAGTATCGCTTTATCTCTTTTTCCTTTTAACGAATCATCCGGCTGCCCTAAAAGACATTCAACATCATCAAGGGCAAGATACTGGGGAGCCTTTTTCTCCACTTTTGGCGTCTTCACTTTAGTTACCGGATTTTCTGTTATATCTCCTCTTCTTATAAGGAAATTAAAAAAAGCCCTTACTGACGCCATCTTTCTGTTGATGGTAGCAGTAGTCCGGCCTTCCTTTTTCAAATAAAGGATATATGAGATTATAGTTGCATTGTTAACATCAGTCAGTTTTTCCACATGCTTGTCCCCAAGAAATCCGGCAAAACCTCTAATATCTCTTCTGTATGCCTGAAGAGAATTTTTAGCCATCTTTTTTTCCTGAAAAAGATATGATTCAAACTCCGCAAATATAGTATCCATGATTCGCTCCGATTAAAATTAATTTACATAATGTGATAATATTATACCGCTATCATAAAAGTATTTCAACATTTTAAAAGGGTTTATGACAGTAATTAGCTGTCTTTTACTCATTTTTTCTTCATATTACACTGTATTTTACATTTTTTTCAAATTATTCCCGACAACAAAGGATTTATAAACCCTTCCACCGCTGCTGTAATGCACAAAAATATCGCTGCCGGGACTGTTATCATCAAATACACCTTTAAATTATCTGCGTATATCCTGCCTCTGTATCTTTTGTTTCTGCACCTTATTACACTCATAGCCATGCAAAATGTGAAGTATCCGTATATCCCGAAAAGAGGGATAAGCACCAGATTCTGCGGCAGAAGTGCAGCACAGCACTCAAGCACCCCATTTCCCGAAGCTCCTTCCATTATCAATGCCGAAGTGAATCCCAGAGCCATACCTTTATACGTTATCACTGCGAGAGCCGCCGGGAACAAAATCACCGTTACCCCTCCGACAGTCATTGCAAGCAGCAGTATACCGTTATTTTTCAAAGAATCTTTGAACACTGCCGTGCCTCCTCCCTGGGCAGGATCTTCTTTCAGAACGCTGTCTATGTACTGCAAAGCTCCGTTTCTGGCTGTATCATCTATTCCGGTCTCAATATAAGCTCCAAGGGCAGAACCACCTATAAACAGTATCAATATCAGCAGAACAACGGAAACTCTTATTCTGGGCTCTTTATATCCTCTCATCATCCCCCTCCTCTCGTGAAAAAAAAGTGTACATACCCTCTTTGTTTAAGGTATGTACACCTATGTTTTTTTAGAACTCAGTCCGGACTCTTGTCATCCAAACTTATCATTATTGATTTTCTTCAAAGTATTCTTTAAACGCCTGCATAACGCCTGCATTATCATCTATAAAGTAAGGTCTGGCTATGTTTCCCTTCGCATCAAAATCGCATCCGTCCCACCATATTGCCGCCTTGATCCTGCTGTACTGCGGCATCTTTTCGAACATTTGTCTTACCCACGCTTCTTTATCACCGCCGTAACTGCTGCAGGCAAACTCAGTGATCATCATAGGCTGAGAGAACCACGCGCAGTACTGATAATAAAAACTGTTGTATATATTCTCAAAACTTCTCCACACTTCACCGCTGTAATATGTGCCGTTGTTGTAGCCTGTGAGCCCAATTATGTCAACGTATTCATCTCCCGGATAATAGCAGAGAGCATGATTCCAGTCATAATACGGGAATGAGCGTTCATTTGGATTCCAAACCCAAATGGTATTCTTCAATGCCCCGTTATACTCAAAAATTTTATACACGTACTTGTAGAACTCAACATAAAGCTGAGTATCTTTTGAAGTGTGATATGCTGAATACATGCACCAGTCACCGTTCATTTCGTTGCAGAGCCTGAACAGGACAGGTTCTTTACTGTTTGCCACTATCCTCGCATACTGATTCAGGAAATAATCATACTTTCCGTCAAGAGCATCCATCAGCATATTTCCTGTTCCTGACGGATTTACAACAGTCTGAAGAGTGAGCTCGACAGTCCTTCCCTCTTCCGCTGCATTTGCAAGTACGGTCTCAAGCTTTACCAGATCTGTGTTTATATTCGTATAATATAAAAGAAACTGGAATTCGCCGCCTACCTGCTCTTCGATTTTAGAAAGTTCTGTAAAAGTGAACGGAGCCATAGGTTCGAATATTCCCCAGGTAAAGTCACTGTCCGGTGAAAAATACTTCTTGTAAAAGTCCTTTGTTTCTTTATTCCAGGCAGTATTTTCAACTGTCGCAGTCTGCCTGTTGAAGCCCTGGATAGTTTTGTCTGCGGAAGATAAAGTGTTCATTATGTTCATATATGTTTTTGATCCGTACCCATCCTCAAAAGATTTGCTGCTTTTGAAGATAAATGTCAACACATCATTGCCCGGAACATCAACATCTACGCTTGCATAATAGCACTTGTCATTTTCAACCATTGCCAAAGGTTTTCTGTACCATTCCAGCACATAGGAATTGTACCCTGCTATAGAAGTATACCTTGAAACCGCCTTTGTATATGTAGATGTATCGTTTATAAATTTATTCCCGTAGTTTACATAGGAAGCAAATCCGCCGGCATCAGTCATGTCCTGCCTGTAAACTTCGATAGTAAGATCCTCACTTTCAAGAACAGTCCTGAATTCTGAAATGCTCATATCCACAGTCATTTCAGATGGTATCATAACTTTATAGCCGTCAACGTTATTTATAAAATACCTGCTGTACTCATTGATCTCCTGAGTAGCAAAAAGCCCGCTTGGATCAGTAATGATCTCTTTCTCAGGTTCCGGCTCAGGATCTACAGAAGGGCCTTCTCCTTCTCCGTAAAACTCTTCTGATTCAGCATAGGTCTTATCTGTTACGAATGATACGTTTTTCGTATCATCATAATACATAAGCGCAAAGTCCATTATCTGAGCTGCATCACGAAGCTTTACAAAATTGTATCCGTTCACATTGTATGCATCAAGTTCCAGCTGCTGACCTTCACAGTATACGGCAGATATTGTCTTCAGTATGGTCTGAGTTTCAGGATCCTCCGGGACATAAGTTTCAGTTCCGTCCGGTTCATAAGGTTCCCCTTTTGCCATTATGACCTTGTCTTCCTCCGCATAATACATTACCTGAAACTGCTTGTCCGTTCCCGAAAGCGCCTGAGCAATATCTCTGAGTTTGAAATAATTATTCCCGTTTATATTGTAGCCTTCTATATCAACGCTTGTACCGTCCACATCTATGGCCGAAGAAGCATATGCGGCATCAGTGCCGTTTTCTGCAAATACCGCAGTTGCTCCCAGCGCGAAGCAGATAAGTACAAGACCTGTCAATACAGCATTTCTCATATTAAGTCTTATCTTTGATCTCATCCCTACCTCATCAATTTTGCAAGAGCGATACCTGCTACGGTTTTACCATCGTGTATCTCTCCCGTATTTATCATTTCCAAAAGTTCTTCCATAGAATACTCTTCCATTTCTATATTTTCTGTTTCGTCAAAGCTGGTCTCACCCGGAGTAAGCCCTTCTGCCAAAAATATATGGATGTATTCATTGCAGAACCCTGCTGTAGGATAGAATTCTGTCATATGAGTCCACTTTTCCGCAGTGTATCCGGTTTCTTCTTTAAGCTCCCTTTTGGCGGTTTCCAAAGGTTCTTCGCCCGGATCCATCAAACCTGCAGGGATCTCAAGGAGTTCCTCTTCCACTGCTATTCTATACTGACGGACCGTCACTACATTTCCGTTATTATTTATAGGAACTATAGCCACTGCTCCGCCTTTATGGACTATCTCTCTTTTTGTTGCTATGCCGTTTGCTATAACATCATGGAGCTTAACGGTCATTATCTTTCCGTCATATATGACAGTCTCTTTAGTTGTTATTTCTTTCATTTTAAAGCCTCATTATCAGTGTCTTATTTCTGAGCATTGAAGTTTGCTGCAGCAAGAGCTCCATCAAATACAGCACTTCTCATTCCCTTAGCTTCAAGAACTCTTACAGCTTCAATCGTAATGCCGCCAGGTGAGCATACCATATCTTTGAGTGCGCCAGGATGCATTCCAGTTTCAAGCACCATTTCTGCAGATCCCTTTACAGCCTGTGCTGCAAACTTATATGCTTTGTCTCTAGGCATACCTGCTTCAACACCTGCATCTGCCATAGCTTCTATGAACATGTATACGTATGCAGGGCTGCTTCCGCTGAGAGCTGTTACAGCAGGGATAAGTCTTTCTTCAACTTCTTCTGACTTTCCTATGGAGTCAAATATACCTTTTACTACAGCCATTTCTTCATCAGTAATATTCGCATTTCTTGAAAGAGAAGCCATGCCCATTCCCACCATTGCCGGAGTATTAGGCATAACTCTTACGATCTTTGCATCTTTTCCTAAGAAAGATTCAAGTTCTTCGATGCTTACGCTGGCAACGATAGAAACGAATATCTGATCTTTTCTTACTGTATCTTTTACACTTTCAAACATCTGTGAAAAGAAAATAGGTTTAACCGCAAATAATACCAGTTCACTGTTTTCCACAACATCACTGTTTGAAACGCATTTGTTCACGCCTGTTTCGCTGACTACTTTGTCAAGGATAGCTTCAGCAGCATCATATGCATATACTTCCTTTTCTCTTCCTTTTTCTGCAGCCACATAACCTCTTAAAATAGCGCCGCCCATATTTCCTGTTCCGATAAATCCAACCTTCATTTTATTTCCTCCTTTGATATAAATAGTACAAAGTTTAAAGTCTGCTCCTAAATGCTTTATTTAAATATTTTATACTATATAAATGACTGTTTCAAGGAACTTTTACAGCCTTCGCAGCAGGATGTACGCAATTTAAAAGGAGCGCCTCATACGCCCCCTTAAAATATGTTTGGTACTAAAACCCGCCTATCTTGGCTCTATAATAAGCTTTATAGCTGTCCTTTCCTCATCTTCAATATGAATATCGGTAAAAGCCGGAATACATATAAGATCTACACCGCTCGGCGCAATAAAACCTCTTGCTATCGCTACAGCTTTGACCGCCTGATTAAGAGCTCCTGCACCTATAGCCTGGATCTCTGCTCCCCCTCTTTCTCTGAGAACTCCCGCCAGTGCTCCTGCGACTGAATTTGGATTTGATTTAGCAGATACTTTTAATACTTCCATTATAATGACCTCCATTTATTTCCATATTTTTTTTACCCTAATATACTAATAACTCTTTATTTCTGAAAATTTTGTAGAAAGAATGTAGAATTATAGGCATTTTTACAAATAATTTTCGACATAATATGAAAAAATTTTACAAAAGACTTGATTTTTGTGGATTTCTTGTTTATTATGTCTATGTGGTTATCCCCTGATAACCTCATTAATCTCTAATCCCAATACCCCTTTTGACAAAGCAAGCCTTCCCCGGCTTGTTTTGTTTTTTACAACGCAGAAAGGCAGAACCATGTATGTAACAGAGAATCTCATAAAAAGTGAATATGATCTTATCCCCGAAAACATACCTTATTTTGCAGGGCTGAAAGCTGCTGCAGTGGACATAGAGACCACCGGTCTGTCTTCCTCACGAAACATTGTATTTCTTATTGGTGTTCTTACACAAGATGATACAGGATCTAAGGTTACACAGTTCCTCGCTTCCGACTATGAAGACGAGGCATCTGTTCTTCTTTCATTTTTTGACTTTATAAAAGACTATGACATCCTGCTTAACTACAACGGCAGTTCTTTTGACATACCTTTTATCAACAAGCGAAGTGATGTACATAAACTCGGTCTTCATATCGACGAATACAGATCTGTAGATTACATGAGGCTATTTAAGACTTCATATCTTCCTCAGCTGCTCAAAGACATGAAATTAAAGACTGTAGAACAGCTTGCAGGCATAACCCGAACAGATCAGATCTCCGGAAAAGAATGTATTTCTCTGTACGACGACTTTGTAAAAAACAAGGACCGCAGTGCCGGTAAAAAAGTACTGCTCCATAATTTCGAAGATCTCTCATGCTTTCCGCAGCTCAACAAACTCATGTCTAAGATCGATCTGCATCAGGCATTTTACAAGCTCGGATTTGCTGTAAAAGCGGCAAACCAGACCTTCTTTGTCCGTTCCATAAAAGTTACCTCATCCTGCATCAAAGCTGCAGGCATCATACCGGGATGCACTATGGATATGGCTGTTTATGAAGACGGATTTACTCTGCTCTCTGACAGCCTAAGCGACACCTTTTCTCTTGAGATATTCCATTCGACAGACAGGAAAGATGCCTTTGACCACAGATCAGTTAATACTGCTGTAATGCGTACACTGTCATCCCTTTCGCTGTAGTGCTTTTATGCTCTCATGCGCATATTTTTGAAAGTTATATTTCCGTTTGTTTTCATCATAGTAAGCTCAGTCTTGAACATAGGATTCTTAGGATGCTGTTCCATGATATCCAGCACTTCTGTAAGTTTCATAATGTATTTTCTTATATTGACCTTTTCTATATCACCCTCTTTTTCTTTGTATAAGAGCAGAGCCCAGTTTATTATAGATTCCTCCGATATCTGAAATCCGCAGTTGTACAATTCTTTGTGCAGCTTTATTATTTTAAGACTCAATTCACTAAGATCCTCATAATGAAACGGCGGCAGATACATAAGAGGCTGCCTCATGTCCGACAGAGACGAATTCGCCTTATCCGCCGGATTTCCCAGTCTTTGAGAAAGAGCCTGGTATGAAGGGATCCCTTTCACCCTGTCATTTATAATGGCCTGAGTGGCGGCAAAAATGAATATGGTGCTTTCAGGCTGACCCATAGAACACTCATCCAGTATAAATCTAAGATTTTCATATGCTTTTTTCCTTATATCCACTCTTTCATCCATAACAAGTTCCAGCTCGTCCACTAAAACCACAAGACCCGCAAATCCTATTAATTTAAGAAATGCAGAAAAACCTTTAAGAAAGTCGATGGCATTGAGCCTGTCCACCGTTCCCGTAACTTTAAAGCTGCTTTTTATCTCATAGGTTATATTTTCTTCTCCGGTGATCCAGGATATGACTCCATTTATCTTTTTCCTGTCATCTTCCAAAGCTGCCCATATGTATTCTCTTATCGCCCTTGCCATAGATTCGTTATATTTCCCTATCTTCCTTACTATATCCTCTACAGCCACTTTCTTTTCATAGCTTGTATACCTTTTAAAACATCTGAGCCAGTCTTCCGTAAGGTCTTCGAATCCGGCTTTTTCTCCTTCACCTTCTTTAAAAGTCAGATTATGCATTATGTTGTAATAAAGATGATTCAGAAGATTGAGTCTGAACCCCTGATTGATCTTTACGGAAGAAACTACAAACCCCTGCTTTTCCGCTTCGATCCTGGCTCTTTTCAAAAGAAAAGTTTTACCTGCTCCGTATTCACCGCAGATAAACTTTACTGCACTGCCTCCTTTTGAAACAAAGTCAAAACATCGGTTCAGCTCTTCTATCTGAGCGTTTCTTCCTGTACACAGATACTCTACCCCCTCAGACGGGACTGTACCGTTTTTAAGAGCAAAGGCAGCTCTCCTGAGAGCTTCTTTACTGTTCCCCATCGATTCTTTCTCCCCTTTCTGCAAATAAGCCATAAACAATGTATGATCGATGTTATGCTATCACGGCATTCGCGCCGAATTTGTCAAAACATGGGAGTGATCAAAATAAAATAAGAAAAAATATAAATATAAAGTAATGTATGCTATAATTATTAAAATATATAAAACATATCATGAGGCATTCAGCCAGTACCTTGTTTTTGGAAAGGAGATAATCATGAATACTGTTATAACGATCGCAAGAGAATACGGATCCGGCGGAAGGATAATAGGTCAGAAACTTGCTGAGATCCTGGGTTTTTCATTTTATGATAAAGAGCTTATAGAAATGGCTGCCGAAAAAATCGGTTTTTCAACAGACTACGTTAGAGAAAATGAAGAAAAGAAAATGTTTTCTTTCCTTTCAAATTTCTACGGTGTTTCCGGAGAACTCCCTGCATCAGATCAGATCTTTATTGCACAGTCAGGAGTTATCAAAGAGATCGCTTCCAGAGAGAACTGCGTGATCGTCGGAAGATGTGCGGATTACGTTTTATCAGACAATCCGAACTGTCTTAACATTTTCATCCATGCACCAATAGAAGAACGAGCAAGAAGAGTCTTTGAAGAATACGACGAAGATGCTCCAAATCTTATGGCATACATAATGAAAGTAGATAAAAAGAGAGCTTCATACTACAACTATATGACTCAGAACAAATGGGGTAAAGCTGACAACTATCATCTTTCAATAAACAGCACATTAGGGATAGATCTTACTGTAAGTATGATCAAGGCTGCAGTGGATGAATTCAGAAAAAAACGAGAAAAATAAGAGAAATGATTTTAGGTGGTATTAGAAATGGATCTTACAGAAAAAGACATTCCTCCTGTACCGCAAGAGAATAAAATGGGGGTCATGCCTGTCAACAAGCTTCTGCTGACTATGTCGATACCAATAATGATCTCCATGCTGGTACAGGCTTTATACAATATTGTTGACAGTATATTCGTTGCACAGATAAGCGAAAACGCTCTTACAGCTGTTTCACTTGCTTTCCCTATGCAGAATCTTCTCATAGCTGTGGGCGTGGGAACAGGGGTCGGTGTAAATGCCCTCCTCTCCAAAAGCCTTGGAGAAAAGAATTTCTTTATGGCTAATAAAGCCGCAAATAATTCTATATTTTTAGGAATAGTCAGCTGGCTGGTTTTTGTTGTAATAGGAATATTTTTCACAAAAGCATTTTATTTGTTCCAGACAGACGTTGCAGATATCGTTGAACAAGGGACAATATATCTTCAGATCTGCTGTATATTCTCTTTCGGTATATTCGGTCAGATATTTACAGAAAGGCTCCTTCAGGCTACAGGAAAAACCGGTCTTTCTATGGTCATTCAGCTGGTAGGCGCTTTTATAAACCTGATATTGGATCCTATCCTCATTTTTGGATGGTTCGGTCTTCCTGCCATGGGCGTGGCCGGAGCAGCAATAGCAACAGTATTGGGTCAGATACTTTCAATGATACTGGGATTCTATCTGAATATTAAATACAACAAAGAGATCGAACTCAAAGTAAAAGAAATAAAACCTTATATGCCTGCTATTAAGAGGATCTACTCTGTGGGTGTACCTTCAATAATTATGAGCTCTGTAGGTTCTGTAATGACCTTCGGTATGAACAAAATACTTATCGCATTCTCCACTACCGCAACAGCCGTATTCGGAGTTTACTTCAAAGTACAAAGTTTCATCTTCATGCCTGTATTCGGTCTTAACAACGGACTTGTACCTATAATGGCATACAATTACGGAGCAAAGCGCGGCGACAGAATGATGGAGACCTTGAAATACGGGATCATCTATGCAACAGCGCTTATGCTTCTGGGCATAGCCGTGTTCCAGCTCTTCCCGGGACTTCTATTAAGCATGTTCAATGCATCGACGCAAATGATCGATATCGGGATCCCATGTCTGAGGATAATAAGTATCAGTTTCCTTTTTGCAGGTTTCTGCATAGTATGCGGTTCAGTTTTCCAGGCTCTCGGAAACGGTTTCCTCAGCCTCTGGGTATCTATAGGAAGACAGCTGGTAGTTCTTCTTCCTGCAGCTTTCCTCTTGGCACAGCTGGGAAATGTAGACTACGTGTGGTGGTCCTTCCCTATAGCAGAGATCGCATCACTGACTCTCAGTTCCATCTTCCTGAAAAAGATAATAAAAGAAAAGATCACTCCACTGATGCCGGACAAACCATAAGCAATAAAAAAAAATTCAGGGTCGTTCTAAAAGAATGACCCTGTTTTATTTTAAAGCTATTTTTCTTTCAATGTTTTATATACGGAAGCCCCCAATATCACTGCCCCTCCTATAAGCTCTCTTGCTGTTATCATATCCTGAAGAAGTATCATAGCAAATACTATTCCATATACTGTTTCCATTCCCGATATGATCCCCGCCGTCTGCACTTTAACTTTGTTCAATGAAGATATAAAAAGTGAATGGGCCACCGCAGTGCAGGCTATACCTAAAAATATCACCGCCGCCGTTTCCGGTACTGTATACGTCACGGAACAGGTCAGGAAGAAAGGCAGCAGTACCAAAACAGCCGTTCCCTGTTCATACAGGCACACCTGTCTTCCGGAATATCTTCCGGAAAAATACCTGTTCATCAAAGAAAGCACCGCATATGTAAAACTGCTTACCATCCCCCAGATCACGCCCATAGTTACAGTATTTCCTGTACTGAACTCAGGCACCGTTATCATAACTCCTGCCATCATTATCAATGCGATCAGAACATTAGATGCTCTCAGCTTTTCTTTATATATGATCGGCTCCAGAAAAGTCACGAAAATAGGGAATGTTGCAAAAGTTATAGTTCCTATAGCAACCGAAGATATCTGGATAGAGTGAATAAAACAAGTCCAGTGTACAGCCATTACCACACCTGCTGCTGCTATCAAAAAATAGTCCTTTGTGCAGTTCAGCCTCATCTTCTCTTTTCTTACAGTCATAAAGATCAGCAGGAAAACAGATGAAAACAGCACCCTTCCGAAAGTTACCGCCGCCGCAGGCCAAGTAACAAACTTGCCTATCACTCCAGCCAGACCGAACAAAGCTACCGCAGTATGAAGTTTTACCAGTGCATTTTTATTTCCCATTCATTCTTCCTATACAAAAGACGCTGCCGTCTTTGACAGCAGCATCAGTCTTTTATTTTTCTAGTAACAAACTACAGTTGTACCGCTCGGCACATTATCGTATACCCACTGGATGTCCTCTGCCTGCATTCTTACACAGCCGTGGCTGAGAGGATAACCCACACCGTTTGAACCGCCTTTGAGGATGGTAGTATTCGGCTTATAAAGTCTTGAATGCATTGCATATCCTCCGCCGTAGAATCTTACGACAGGTCTTACAGTATATGAATCAGTAGTCCAGTTAGTCTGCTTGTAAGTTGTCTTAAACACTCCTCTTGGTGTACAGTCCCCTGCTCCTGTGCTTACAAGACCTGAACGTATCAGCTTCCAGTTGCCTTTGCTTCCTTCAAATACCGAAGTATACTGAGTTCCGATGTTTACCCAGATAAGATATTTGCTGGAGCTGGAGTATCCTTTATAGTTTACAAATATTTCTTTAACTTCATCTGAAAGATTATGATCTATAGCCCACTGAGTAGTGAAATTTCCTTTGTAATATGTAGGAATGCTTGCAACCACTGCTTCATAGTATTCAGATGAAGACTTGTCTACTGATACCAAAGCTTCAGGTGCGCTTACTGACTGAACCTCTCCATCGTATGTAGTGTATTTTACTGTGCATACAACTTTTGCATAGTCAGGCATATTCCAGTAATATGCATACTTGTGATCTAAAACAGAAGTTATGCCCTCTTCCATTTTAAGTGTTTGAGTCATTGCATGTTCACCGTCAACAGTCCAGCTCACTTCTACCACTTTACCTGCAGGGATATTTGTAAAGTTTGCTGTAGCCTGAAGATTCTTTCCGGCTTCTACCTGTTCAGGTGCAGTTACCGCAACAGTCATATCTTTTATGCCGTAGTCTATATTATCTGTAAGTTTTCCTACCTTGATCTCTATTTTTGATGTAATGGTGCTGATAGAAGCATTTGCTGCTTTTCCATTGCCGGCAACCACATTGTTCTTTCCTTCAACATAAAGGTTTTTAACATCAGAATCCACAGTTACTGTATTGTTCTTTCCATAGAGCTTAACAGTAGAAACATCTGCTGAAGACTTAAGGAAAATGTTATTGTTATCGCCTGAAACTATGAGAGAGCCTGCTCTCTCATCTAATGTGATCTCTCTTCCGTCACAAATAACTTCTACATCATTTCCGGAAGGACTGAGATGAACTTTTCCGGTGCCGTCGCCTACCACAGTTGTGTCTACTCCCTGACAGTCAAAGTTAGTGTCTCCTCCTCTTGTGGCAAGCACCAGTCTTTCTACATCAGAGTTTTTGATTTTTAAAGATGAAATGCTGTCGCTTCTTACATAAATGCTTTCTGCATCGGTATTTTGGATATTTATATCTCTCACGCTTGTATCCAGCCAGAGATTTGGTTTTATCTTATCATTTTTGATATCTGCTTTTGTTCCTGATACAACTGCAGGTTCTGCTATAGCGGAGTAATCTTTGATTTCTTCGGCTTTAAGATATTGCCCTGCTACTCTGTAAAGAAGTGTAACGAATTCCGCTCTGGTTATATCTGCACTGAGATGAAGATTTCCATCCCACCCCTGAAGATATCCCTGTTCGACCAAAGACGCGAACAGGAACTTTTCATCATAAGGCAATACCAGAAAATCCAAATATGTCTCTGCTTTTTCCATATCAGGTTCTGCCTTTTCAAGCTGGAAAGCATCCGACATCATAGCCATAGCATCTTTTCTAAGCATTTTTCCGTCAAGAGCAGGAACATCGGAAGCATCAAGTATTCCAAGTGCAATGGCTTCAGCCACCTGGTCATGATACCATACACCGTCATGGAAATAGATATTTGATGTGTCTGCTTTGACGCTTGTATTCAGAACTCTTGTGATGATAGTTATCATCTGAGCTCCTGTTATTTTATCATCTGGGCGCATTTTATTATCATCAAATCCGTTTAAGATACCGTCTTCAAATGCTCTTTTAAGAACATCTTTAGCCCAATGACCTTCAACATCAGTGTATTTATCGAATTCTGAAGGTTCTTCTGTCTCTCCCTCAGTTTCTTCTCCA
>JAFQKJ010000110.1 GCA_017397005.1 Bacillota bacterium | reverse complement strand
TTGGTGTTGGAAACTCTATCGAAGTGGAGGAAGCTATAGAGACCCTTAAAGGCAAGGGCCCTGAAGATATAACAGAACTGTCCGTCAAGCTTTCTGGCTATATGATATATGCAGGAAAAGGCGCGGGCTCATACGAAGAGGGTATAGAAAAGGCAAAGGAAGCCATCGAAAGCGGAAAGGCGCTTGAGCAGTTCAGAAAATTCGTTAAGGCTAAGGGAGGCGACCCCGCGATCGCAGATGACTACGGACTTTTTCCGCAGGCGGAGTTCGTACTGCCGCTGATATCTGAAAAAGACGGATATGTAACAGCTCTCAGCGCTGAGACTGTAGGCAGGGCATCTCAGCTTTCGGGAGCGGGACGTGCCAGAAAAGAAGATGATGTCGACCTGGCGGCAGGTATCCGTCTAAAGAAAAAGGTGGGAGACGAAGTCAAGGCAGGAGATGTCCTTGCTGAAGTATTTGCAAACGACAAAGCAAAAGCAGAAGCTTCCATTAAACTTTTGAAAGAGGCTTTTGTTACAGGAGAGGAACAGCCTGTAAAGAGACAGGTCGTATATAAAGTTATAGACTGATATAATAGAATACATAAAGAAAAGAAAGACTCTCGGCTGAGAGTCTTTTCTGCTCGGGTGATTTTAGGAGTTTGAGTTATGGATCTTAACACAATTGGGCAGAAATGAGGCGTTTGAGTTAAAAATCTTAACACAATTGGGTGGAATTGAAGTGTTTGAGTTAAGGATCTTAACACAATTAGGCGTAATCGAGGCGCTTGTGTTAAGAATCTTAACACAATTGGGTGGAATTGAAGTGTTTGAGTTAAAAATCTTAACACAATTAGGCGGAATTGCGATGTTTGTGTTAAGTCCCCATATTTATAGTTAAAAGGAAAGCCGTACTGCCTATGCAGTACGGCTGAATATTTGATAAATGATTTTGCAGATGCAGCTGCACTTAAACCAGATCATCCATGCTGTATCTTCCGGCAGGTTTATCCGCAAGATACTGGGCAGCCTTGAGAGCGCCTTCAGCAAAGATGTTTCTTGAAAGGGCTGTATGGGTAAGTTCTATGACTTCATCAGGTCCTGCGTAAATAACTGTATGTTCACCCGGAATGGTCCCGCCTCTTACGGCGTGGATACCGAGATCTGTGATCTTGCATTCGTCTTCTTTTCCGTGACGGCCGAAGATGTAGTCCTTTTTAACTTCACAGGCGCTGTTTACAGCATCTGCAAGAAGGATAGCTGTTCCGCTTGGAGAATCCTTTTTCTTGTTGTGATGTTTTTCAACTATCTCAACGTTGAAAGAAGGTTCAAGCACCGGAGTGATGGACCTAAGGGCCTTTGCAAGAGCATTGATGCCCAGAGACATGTTTGCTGATCTGAAGACCGGGATATCTGAAGCGGCATCATCTACCATTCTCAGCTGTGCCTCTGTGAGAGCAGTGGTGCAGACCACTACAGGAAGCCTTTTGCCAAGACAGAAGTCGATGAGTCCCGGAACAGCTTCGTGGTTTGAAAAATCTATCACCACATCTGCGTCTGTATCACAGTCCGCAGCTTTTGTAAACTGAGGAAAGTCAGCTTCAGGATCCGGGAATGCATCGATGCCCGCAGCAACTTCCATGTCAGGAGCTGCAGCTATCATCCCTCTTAAAACTTTTCCCATTCTTCCGCTGCTTCCGTGAAGGATTATTCTAAGCATATTCGTCACCTATAAAATGCCGTATGCCTGCATTTCTTTCTTTAATCTTTCCATTGTAGCTTCTTCAGGTTCGCACATTGGAAGTCTGTATTCAAGACCGATCTTGCCCATAAGGTATAACGCAGCCTTTACAGGGATAGGATTTACTTCTGAGAAGAGCGCATCTATGAGAGGCTTCTGCTTCAGCTGGATCTCTCTTGAACCTGCAATGTCGCCGTCAAAGTATTTCTGAACCAGATCATGTGTATCTTTAGGCGCGATGTTTGCGATAGTTGAGATAACACCGGAGCCGCCTAATGAAAGTACAGGAAGCACGTGGTCGTCATTACCTGAGTAAAGAGCGAAATCTTCATCAACAAGTCTTGCCATTTCAACTATCTGGGATATGTTTCCGCTTGCTTCTTTGATACCAACGATATTTGGATGTTTTTTAAGTTCTTTTGCAATAGCCGGTGTGATGTTAAGTCCGGTTCTTGAAGCAACTGAGTAAAGGATGGTAGGCACATTGAGGTTGTCAGCATATTCGAGATAATGTCTGATGAGTCCCTTTGGAGTTGCTTTATTGTAGTAAGGTGTAACGTTCAGTATACCGTCAACGCCCGCATCTTCTGCTCTTTTAGCGAGGCGAACACCGTGGCGTGTATCGTTTGAACCTGCTCCGCCGATGACCGGCACTCGTTTGGCAACTTTATCAACAACGAATTTGATAGTTTCGATATGTTCATCATCGTCAAGTGTGGAAGCTTCTCCTGTTGTACCGCATACTACGATACAGTCAGTTCCTTCGGCGATATGCCATTCCACCAGTTCTCCCATTTTTTCGAAGTCCATGTATCCGTTTTTATGGGGAGTAACTATGGCTACGCCGGATCCTGTAAATATTGCCATTTTGAGTCCTTTCCGGCCTGATCCTCTCCTGCGTCTGAACATGCGGGAAAGACAGACCCTTATATAATTATTTTTGGTTTAACTGATTATTTGATAAGAAGTTCAGCTATCTGGATAGCATTTGTAGCAGCGCCTTTTCTGATGTTGTCTGCTACTACCCACATGTTCAGTGCGTTTTCTGTACTGAAGTCTCTTCTTACTCTTCCTACGTAAACTTCATTCTTGCCTGCTATATCTCTTGCAAGAGGATATTCGTTGTTGAGAGGATCGTCTACTAAAACGATGCCCGGTGTTTCAGCAAGAAGTTTTTTAACGTCTTCTAATTCATATGGTTTTTCGAATTCAAGGTTGATAGATTCACTGTGGCATGAAAAAACAGGAACTCTTACTGTTGTTGCTGTTACCTTTATGGAATCGTCGCCCAGGATCTTCTTGGTTTCGTTTACCATTTTCATTTCTTCTTTTGTATATCCGTTTTCCAGGAAGGAGTCGATGTGAGGGAGGCAGTTGCCTGCTATAGGATGAGGATATGCCTTGCATAAATCGTTTCCTTCAAGACCCTGTTTCAGATCTTCGATACCTTTCAAACCGCTTCCGGATACAGCCTGATATGTAGAATATACTACTCTTTTGATCTTGTATTTGTCGTGAAGAGGTTTAAGAGGGACCATAGCTTGAATGGTCGAGCAGTTTGGATTTGCGATGATACCTTTGTTCCATTTAACATCCTGAGGATTTACTTCAGGAACTACGAG
>JAFQKJ010000109.1 GCA_017397005.1 Bacillota bacterium | reverse complement strand
TCCTGTATATGTTTTTCTTTTGACATTGTCTACTGCCGGCATACCTACAGCTATATCAAAGCTTATTTCCGAAAGACATGCCACTGACGAGTATGCTGAAGCTCACAGGATATTTAAAATATCTTTCGGGCTGATGCTGGGTATAGGTATAGTGACATCTGCGATCCTTTTCTTTGGAGCGGAATATATTTGCGCAGCCATGAAGAACCCGGGAGCGTATTATTCAATGAGAGCGATCGCTCCGGCATTGCTTTTCGTTCCCATGATGGCGGCCTTCAGAGGATATTTTCAGGGTATGCAGGATATGGCGCCGACTGCCACTTCTCAGGTAGTGGAACAGTTCTTTAGAGTCGCATTTGGCCTTGCGCTGGCGGTGCTTCTCCTTTCTCCGGGGCTGGAATATGCTGCAGCCGGAGCTTCTTCAGGAGCGGCGTTTGGAGGATTATTCGGAACTATAGCTATAGTGATAATCTATATTAGAAGAAAAAAAGGTATTTTTGCTAACATAAAGAACGGTGTTGTCAGAGTTAAAGAAAGTACCGGCACTATAATAAAGAAGATTTTGGCAATCGCGATCCCTGTAACTATAGGGGCATCTATTATGGCTATAATGAACCTCATAGATACTGCCTTAGTAATGAGAAGACTTCAGAACGCGGCAGGATTTTCTCCTGAGGCTGCGGAGAGTCTCTACGGACAGCTTTCCGGTATGGTTGCGTCTATAATAAACTTCCCTCAGGTCATTTCTATGGGAATAGCAGTGAGCCTTGTTCCGGTCATATCTGCTGCATATAAACGTAAAGATATGCCTTTTGTAAATAAAAATGTAGAGCTTGGGTTAAGAACGGCACTTCTTATAGGGCTTCCTTGCTCTTTTGGGATAATGGTATTGGCACAACCTATAATGCTGCTGCTTTATCCGATGCAGAAGGCAAGTGCGGTAAGCAGTGCATCCTGTTTGTTTATAATGGGTATAGGTGTTATCTTCCTTTCTTCTGTTCAGACTCTTACAGGAATGCTTCAGGGGATAGGTAAAGTTTCCATCCCTGTAATAAATCTTACCATTGGCGCCTGTGTAAAGATAGCCTGCACATATTTCCTTGTGGCTATTCCGGAAATAAATGTTAAAGGTGCGGCCATAGGTACAGTTTGTGCATACGCATTGGCGGCGGCTCTTGACTTTTTAGCTGTAAAGAAATATACAAATACAAAGTTCAATATAGGTCTGACGTTTATAAAACCTTTGATGTCATCTATCATTATGGCGGCAGTGGTGTTCGTTTCATATAAAGGATTATTTATAGTATTAGGCAATGGATTGGCAACTATAATTTCCGTTATGATCGGCGTAGCAGTATACGGTGTTGTTATAGTGCTGATCAAAGGTATAACAGCGGAAGAAGCAATGACACTTCCTAAAGGCAGAAAGATCGCAAAGATCATTTCCAAGATTCAGAGATAAAGGGGACAGCAATGGATTTCGAAAAACTTAGAAAAGACAGCACAGATACAGGAGAAGCGTTTGAAAGATTGGTAGAGATAATAAGGTATTTAAGAAGTGAAGACGGATGCCCTTGGGATAAGGTCCAGACACACGAAAGCCTTAAAAAATGCCTGATCGAAGAAAGTTACGAAGTCATAGATGCTATCGACAAGAAGGACAAAGATTCCCTGGAAGAAGAACTGGGAGACTTGATTTTGCAAGGAGTTTTTCATGGATTGATAGCAGAAGATGATAAAAACTTTGATTTGACTTCGGTATTGAACCGAGTTTCAAACAAGATGATTTTCCGCCATCCGCACGTTTTTTTGCGTGAAATCGCCGAAAACAGAGCGGAAACCCTTGACAATGCATTGATTAAATGGGAAAATATGAAACATCAGGAGAAAAGGCAGAAATCTCAGACACAGGTTATGGTGGATATACCTAGACAACTCCCTGCTTTGATGAGAAGTTATAAAATACAGAAGAAAGCAAGGGACGTTGGCTTCGACTGGGATAATGTTAAAGAAGCTTTCGCAAAGGTCAAAGAAGAAACCGTGGAATTGGAAGAAATATGTTCCGCTGGAGATCATGAGCATATTTTGGAAGAAGTGGGGGACTTATTGTTTTCGGTAGTTAATGTTGCTAGATTCCTAGACATCGATCCGGAGGAAGCTTTAACTTTTACATCCGACAAATTCGTTCGTCGCTTTGAATATATTGAAAAGAACGCAGCATTAAGAAATAAAGAATTGACCAGTATGACACTTGAGGAAATGGACCGACTTTGGGAAGAAGCGAAGGATGAAGAAAAAAATACCTAAGGAGGACGTTTTTGTGAACAAAGCAGATTTAATCGCAAGTGTTGCAAGTGAAGCGAAATTAACTAAGAAAGATGCAGAAGCGGCAGTAAACGCTGTTATCGAAGGAATTCAGGAAGCGCTCAAAAGCGGAGACAAAGTTCAGCTGATTGGATTCGGAACATTTGAAGTAAGAACAAGAAAAGCTAGACAGGGAAGAAACCCAAGAAACCCTGGCGAAACAATTGAAATCCCTGCATCAAAGGCACCTGTTTTCAAAGCAGGCAAATCATTAAAAGAAGCAGTAAACAAATAATTAAAGTCGTAAGAGCAGCACTCTGTGCTGCTTTTTTCGTACAGGCTCAGTGTAGACTATTTTCATTTGTCAGAGGAGGAAAAAATGCGGGCAGATAAGTTTTTAAAGGTTTCCAGAATAATAAAAAGAAGAACAGTAGCAAAGGAAGCATGCGAAACGGACAGAATAATGATAAACGGCAAACAGGCAAAGCCTTCTTCCGAAGTAAAAGTAGGCGATATACTGACTGTTAAGTTTGGGACCGGAGAGATTAGCGTAAGGATCAAAGAGATCGCTGAGCATGTGCCCAAGAATGATGCATCTAATTTATATGAGATAATTTCGAATGAATAAACGAAAAGGCATCTATTGTATTTCAGTAGATGCTTTTAAAATGAAGAGATTTAAAAAAGTGTCCTGCAGGTCTCTGCAAGACACTTTTTTTATGTAATCATTATTGCGGAAGTTTCAATATAACTTTCTGCCAGATGAGTTTTATCAATACAAGCTGGATAGGAATCATGACAGCACACTTTATTATCCTCAGCGGGAAGAGCACCAGATATGCCTGCCCATACAGTATGCTGAGCCAAAAGGTGTCGAGGAAAAGATTCACTCCCATACATACGATAAGTACAGGTATGATTATATTCTTATAAGACGGCTGCTTTTTATGCAGGAAAAGTCCGAAAATAATTCCGACCAGAAATGCTGAGACTGTAAATCCCGGGAAAAACTGTCCGGATGGGAATATCAGCATACCGAGGACATCTCCAATAGCATATGCCGCCCCTGCCCAGAGAGGGCCGAACATTATCCCTACCATGGCTACAGGCAGAAAACCAAATCCTATCCTTATAAAATCCGTGTTGATGGAACAAAATCTTGTCAGGATGACTTCGAGAGCAATAAAGAATGCCAATAGAACTAATCTTTGAGTGTTGCTTCTGAACATAATAAAAACCTCCTTCTTTAAAGTAATGTCAAAAGTAACTGAACACTACATTAAAGAGGAAGCTCCTTAATGCAGCAGCGGATTCAGTGTTGGCACCGCAAACCGGAAGGCTTTTCGTTCATAAGCGATAATCCCAGCTTATGACACTTAACGCGCCAAAACTTACTCTACCATCTAAGAGTATATTTTTATTAGAAGATGTTGTCAACAGTAAATGCCTCTCCCTGGCGAATACTTAAGAAAAGTTCTCTTATCTCGCCGATCTCCGCGTGGGCATCGGAAACCTCCTTGTTTAAAATAAACTCATTTAACCGCGCCATAGCCACATCTGCTTCTCGGACTACCGTGTGGCTGGACAAAGTATAGAACAAGGCTTTGTTTGTTTCCCATTCCTCAGAAATAGATAGTATTGAGGCCTCTGCAGCTTCCCAGTTTTCTTCGGATATATAAGAATAAAGAGGCCCTGTCAGTTCCTGAGAGAAATCTGTAAGTATCTCCCCGGAGAAAAAATAGAAATATGCCCAGAGAAGGATCAAAAAAAGTACGCAGGAAGTGGAAATGATAACGGATCTCATCAGAAAGATTCTCCTTTATATATCAGTTTATTTAGGTGATTCAGGCTTTCTGAACGTACAAGGTCGCTTTTGGTCAGAGGATTCTGATCTTCTTTTAGTATCACGCTTAATGCTCCGTTGGTTTCCACAATGGCTAAATGTATATCCTGAACTCGGGAATAGCCTCCAACTCTAAGCTGCTCTTCAAGCTCTTTTGTGCTTATCCTAAGGGATCGAAGTTCTTGGCTGTCAACAGAGCCGTCACGTATGACGATGCTGGGAGTGCCGCAGATAAATGAACGCATTTTTTCGCTTTTTAATGTTATATACGAAACCAGGACTTGGACGAAAAGCAGGGCGATCAGAGCCGCAATGCCGTTAAAAAGGGAAGTTTCCGCACTTTCAATCGGGACTACGGCAAGATCAGCTATCATCAAAGTGACTACCAGCTGAAAGGGTTCCATGGCTGACAGTTCGGATTTACCCATCATACGGATCACGAAAAGAACCAGCAGATATATAATAATTGTACGGATCAAAACGATAATCATAGAGGATCCTCCTTTACCAGTAAATAGGATTTACAGGTAAAAAATTTTTATTCGATGAAATGAATAAAAAAGTAATTGACAAAGGAAAGAGGAAGTGTTAATCTACAAAAGCTCGCCTAAAGAAGGCAGTCGCAGAGCCGAAAAATGCTTGTTAAAAAAGTTAGAAAAAGGCTTGACACAGGGCATTTAAAGTGGTAATCTGTAAAAGCTTGCGGTAGCGAGCATGAACTTTGAAAACTATATAGTGCAGGAAAACAGACAATTCC
>JAFQKJ010000108.1 GCA_017397005.1 Bacillota bacterium | reverse complement strand
GGAATTGTCTGTTTTCCTGCACTATATAGTTTTCAAAGTTCATGCTCGCTACCGCAAGCTTTTACAGATTACCACTTTAAATGCCCTGTGTCAAGCCTTTTTCTAACTTTTTTAACAAGCATTTTTCGGCTCTGCGACTGCTTTCTTTAGGCGAGCTTTTGTAGATTAACACTTCCTCTTTCCTTTGTCAATTACTTTTTAATTACTTTTTTTCAACTATAAAAATATGTGTTTTCCAACGTTTTTTATTGTATTTACACTTCATTTATGTTATTCTAAATCCAATATTTTTACTTTTCAGTTAATAGTACCAACTTTACTCTTAACTGCGCAATTATTCTTTTTATATTTTAAGGAGGGAAAAATATGTTTGGTACAGTATGGTCATTGTTACCACCGGTAGTTGCCATCGTATTAGCACTCATTACCAGAGAAGTTTACAGTTCACTTTTCATAGGTATCCTCGTCGGTGCTCTTCTGGCAACATCATTTAATCCCCTTGCAGCTTTAGAAACCACTATAACAGACGGTTACTTTGCTGCTCTATCCGACACATGGAATATCGGTATCATCGTTTTCCTTGTTGTTCTTGGTATTATAGTTGCTCTTATCAACAAGTCCGGTGCTTCAAAAGCTTATGCGGACTGGGCAAGAAAAAGAATAAAAACAAGAAAAGGCGCTTTACTTTCTACATTTGTTCTCAGCTTGCTTTTAGGTATTGACGACTACTTCCACTGTCTTACAGTTGGTAGTGTAATGCTCCCTGTAAATGACTCTCACAACATATCCAGAGCTAGATTTGCTTATCAGATCGACGCTACTGCCGCTCCATTATGTATGATCTTCCCGATCTCTTCCTGGGCTGCTGCAGTATCCGGAATGGTAGAAGGTTATAACGGAATCGAATTATTTGTAAAAGCTATTCCTTACAACTTCTACTCCTTACTTACATTATTAATGGTATTCTTCCTGATCCTCACAGGTATGGATTACGGTCCAATGAGAAAACACGAAATGAATGCTATGAAGGGCGACCTCTTTACAACACCTGACCGTCCTTATGAAAACGCAGAAGACGCTGCGATCGAAAATCCAAGAGCGAAACTCATCGACTTGGTATTGCCGATCCTCATTCTTTTTGCATCATGTACTATCGCACTTATCTACACAGGCGGATTCTTCAGCGGAGCTTCCTTCATCGACGCATTTGGCGGCTGCGATGCATCATACGGCTTAACTCTCGGATCAATAGTTGCTCTGATACTTATCCTTATAATGTATCTCCCAAGAAAGATTTTATCTTTCAAAGAAGCTATGGACTGTATCCCTGTAGGTTTTAAAGCAATGGTTCCTGCTATACTCATCTTAGTATTTGCATTAACATTGAAGAACATGACTTCACTCCTCGGTTCAACCGAATTCGTTACAGCATTTGTTGAAGGCAATATCGGAAGCTTCGGATTCCTTCTTCCTCTTATCCTGTTTGGTCTTGCGATCCTTATCTCATTCTCAACAGGTACATCATGGGGAACATTCGGTATCCTTATCCCTATCGTAGTTGGTCTTGGCGGAGTATTATCAGAAACAATGCTCATCATCTCCATCTCAGCTTGTCTTGCTGGTGCTGTTTGCGGCGACCACTGCTCGCCAATTTCAGATACTACCATCATGGCATCTGCAGGTGCTAGATGTAACCACATCAATCACGTAGCAACTCAGCTCCCATACGCGCTTACAGTTGCTGCGGTATCCTGTGTAACATACGTTATCGCAGGTCTTACAGAAAGTATTATTTCACTCTTCATCGGTATCGCACTCATGCTTGTAACACTTGTTGCAATATACAAAATAACAACCAAAAAATCTCCGGATGAAGAACCTCAGCCTGAGGCATAAGTTTTAACAGCTAACATAAAATCGGTCGCATAAAGCGGCCGATTTTTTTATGTTCATCATTCATATTTACATTAAAAAAGGGATCCTTTCGGATCCCTGATTTATTTCTATAAGAACTGTCCCTCTAAGAGTTTTACGTATGTTTCGTAACGTTCTCTTGCGTTTCTTTCAGCTAAGCTGAACATTTCATTTGCCTTGTCAGGGAACTCTGTCTTGAGTGAAGAGTATCTGACCTGATTAAGGATGAAGTCTCTGAAGCTTTCTGAAGGTTCTTTTGAATCCATGATGAATGGATGTTTGCCCTGTTCTTTAAGGCTTGGATTGAACCTGTATAAGTGCCAGTAACCGCAGTCAACAGCATCTCTGATGTTTTCCTGAGCCTTATTCATGCCCTTCTTAAGTCCATGGTTGATACATGGAGCGTAAGCGATGATGATGGATGGTCCGTCATAAAGTTCTGCTTCTGTTACTGCTTTGATGAACTGGTTATAGTCAGAACCCATACCTACCTGAGCAACGTATACGTAGCCGTATGTCATTGCAATGAGGCCCAGATCCTTTTTCTTGATCTTCTTACCTGATGCTGCGAATTTAGCAACTGCAGCCGCAGGTGTAGCTTTAGATGCCTGACCGCCGGTGTTAGAGTATACTTCTGTGTCAAATACGAGGATGTTTACATTTTCACCAGAAGCTAAAATGTGGTCTAATCCGCCGTAACCGATATCGTAAGCCCAACCGTCACCGCCGAGGATCCAGAAAGATTTTTTAACAAGGTAATCTTTTCTCTTCATGATCTCTTCTGCAATAGCTCTTGCTTCAGGATCAGCAACAGGATAATCTTCTAAAACTTTTGCAAGCTTTCTGCTCGGCTCAACAGAACCGTCACCTTCGTCTCTTACCGCTGACCAAACCTTAAGGGCAACCTTAAGTTCGTTAGGGATCTGCATTTTAACAAGCTGGTCTGCAAGTTCACAGATTTTTTCTCTGATCTGACGGCTGGCAACTGCCATACCGAGACCGAACTCAGCATTATCTTCGAAGAGAGAGTTAGCCCATGCAGGACCTCTGCCTTCGTGGTTTGTTGTATATGGCATTGATGGAGCAGATGCACCCCAGATGGATGAACATCCTGTTGCATTTGCGATCATCATTCTTTCGCCGTAAAGCTGTGTTATAGCTTTGATATATGGAGTTTCACCGCAGCCTGCGCAAGCCCCTGAGAACTCGATGAGCGGCTGAGCAAACTGACTGCCTCTTACGGTCTTCTTGTTTACAAGATGATCCTTAGGTTTAACAGTCATTGCGAAATCCCATAAGTATTCTGTAGCTTCTTCCTGCATGATAGGAACCATGCTGAGAGCTTTGTTCTTTGCAGGACAAATATCTACGCAGTTTCCGCAGCCTGTGCAGTCAAGCGGAGAAGTTTCTACTCTGAAGTGGAGCTTATCAAGGCCTTTACCAAAGGCTTTGTTTGTTCTGAATGCTTCAGGAGCTTTTGCAAGTTCATCGTCATCCAGCAGGAACGGTCTGATCGCTGCATGCGGACATACGAATGAACACTGGTTACACTGGATACATTCTTCAGGATCCCACTTAGGAACTGTGATGGCAATACCTCTCTTTTCGTAAGCGGAGGTTCCAGGAGGGAATGTACCGTCTTCTCTGCCTACAAATGAGCTTACAGGGAGTTTGTCACCCTGCTGCTTGAGCATAGGCATCATGATATTTTCGATGAATTCAGGAACTTCTAATTTTACTTCTTCATCATCCGGAGCATCTTTCCATTCTTCAGGAAGGTCTATCTTAACAAGACCGGAAGCTCCTCTTTCGATAGCAGCGAAGTTCATGTTTATGATCTTTTCACCCTTCTTACCGTAAGAAGTGATTACCGCGTCTTTAAGGTATGTTATAGCATCTTCCACAGGAATAACATCTGCCAGCTTAAAGAAGGCTGACTGCATGATCATGTTGATCCTGTTTCCGAGTCCTATTTCTCTACCGATGTTTGTAGCGTTTATAATGTAGAAGTTGATATCATTCTGTGCAAGATATCTCTTTACTTTACCCGGAAGGTTATCATTGAGCTCTTCCGGAGTCCAGATGCAGTTGAGCACGAATGTTCCGCCAGGTTTGAGACCCTCGAGAACGTCGTATTCTTTAATGTATGCCTGATGATGACACGCAACGAATTCTGCTTCTTCTATGAGATATGTTGATTTGATCGGATCTTTACCGAATCTCAAGTGAGATACTGTAAGACCGCCGGATTTCTTTGAGTCATATGCAAAGTAACCCTGTGCATAAAGGTCTGTGTTGTCCCCGATGATCTTGATAGCACTCTTGTTCGCACCAACAGTACCGTCTGAACCAAGACCCCAGAACTTGCATCTGATCCTGTCTTCAGGAGCTGTTTTAATAGGTGTTGAGCAGTCAAGTGATGTATATGTAACGTCATCATTGATACCGATAGTGAATCTGTCTTTTGGGCTGTCTGACATGATGTTTTTATATACCGCAAGGATCTGCTGAGGGGTTGTATCCTTTGATCCAAGGCCGTATCTTCCTCCTACGATAACAGGAGCTTTCTTCTGCCCATAGAATACGGATTTAACATCCAGATAAAGAGGTTCGCCAGGTGAACCAGGTTCTTTTGTTCTGTCAAGAACAGCTATCTTTTTAACTGACTTAGGAACTACTTTGAGCAGGTGTTTTGCGGAGAACGGTCTGTATAATCTAACTTTAACAAGACCTACTTTTTCTCCCTGTTCCATAAGTGTGTCGATGGTTTCTTCAATAGTTTCTGTTACGGAACCCATAGCAACTATAACGTATTCTGCTTTAGGATGTCCGTAATAATCGAAAGGCTTATACTTTCTTCCTGTAAGCTTTCCGATCTTCTTCATGTACTCTTCTACGATATCAGGCACGCTGTCGTAGAATCTGTTTGAAGACTCTCTTGCCTGGAAGTAAATATCAGGGTTCTGAGCTGTACCTCTTGTTACAGGTCTTTCCGGTGTGAGGGCATTGTCTCTGAATGCCTGAACTGCATCCATATCTACCATTTTAGCCAGATCATCATATTCAATAACTTCGATCTTCTGTATTTCATGTGATGTTCTAAAGCCGTCAAAGAAATGAAGGAAAGGTACTCTTGATTTGATGGCTGCCATATGTGCAACTCCTGCAAGATCCATTACTTCCTGAACTGAACCTGATGCCAGCATTGCAAAGCCGGTTTGTCTTGTAGACATTACGTCAGAGTGATCACCGAAAATATTAAGCGCATGTGTTGAAATAGTTCTTGCGCTGACATGCATAACTGCAGGAAGAAGTTCCCCTGCGATCTTGTACATATTAGGTATCATAAGCAGCAATCCCTGAGATGCTGTAAATGTTGTTGTTAAAGCACCTGCCGCCAGTGAACCGTGAAGAGCGCCTGCTGCGCCGCCTTCGGACTGCATTTCAACGACGGAAACTTCCTGTCCAAAAATATTCTTTCTTCCATAAGCTGCCCACTCATCTACATTTTCAGCCATAACGGAAGACGGTGTTATCGGATAGATAGCAGCAACATCTGTAAATGCATAGGCTATATGAGCCGCAGCGGTGTTGCCGTCCATAGTTTTCATTTTCTTTCCCATTCTAACTCTCCTTTAAAATCGAAAACTCTTTTTATCATCGCGAATATAAAATCCATTATAGCGGTATTGTGGGGGTTTTTCAATCTTTATTTTACACTTTTCAAAAAAACATTCAATTTTATGGCATTTTTTCGAGCAAAAATAAAAGAGCCACTCCCGGCACCCCCAAAAAACCCACAATTATTGAACTAAAAAAATTCAACGGCACATGAAAGCCCAAAAAATCCCCCAAAAAATTGATTATTACTAAAGCCACTCCTCCAAGTATGCTGTTGACTAAAAATTTGCCCAAAACTCTCATTGGAGCAAGTAAAAGATACCCAGCCAGATACAGCAGCGCTATTCCAAAACCGTATGCAAGTATAAGACCTATCTCATATTCCATCCCCATAGTATTTCCTCCCGTTATATTGTGAACGGGTACCCGTCCCATATATATTAATGAAAGGAAAATGGATTTATGCAAAAAAATAACCGGCAATGCCGGTCAATTTTTTTATAATTCTTTTCTATTTTCCAAAGATTTTGAGATCGTGACTTCGTCTGCATATTCCAGATCTCCACCCACAGGCAGTCCATGAGCTATCCTGGAAACTTTTATCCCTGCCGGCTTAAGCAGCCTTGCAATATACATAGCTGTTGCTTCACCTTCAATAGTAGGGTTCGTAGCCAGTATCACTTCTTCCACATCTTCCTGCTGAAGTCTTTGAATAAGAGATCTTAAATTTATATCTTCCGGTCCTATACCGTCTACAGGAGAAATACATCCATGTAAAACATGATAACGTCCTTTATATTCCTTTATCCTCTCCATAGCCGCCACGTCTCGAGGGCTCTCCACCACGCAGATATATTTTGTGTTTCTTTTTTCGTCTTCACAAATACTGCATGGATCTTTATCCGTTAAATTCCCACAAATGCTGCAGTATTTCATCTGATGCTTTGCATTCATCATAGCATCGGTAAGTCCTTTAACATCCTCTTCAGGCATCGACAGGATATGAAAAGCCAGCCTTTGAGCGCTTTTACCTCCTATACCCGGAAGAGAGTTCAATTCTTCTATCAGCCTCATAAGAGGTTTTGCATATTGTGCCATCTTTGATCTCCCCTCTATTCAGTAATGGTAAGTTTATCCGCTCCCAAAAGTTCTTCCAGCTTCGCTTTGGTGTCTTTTATGTCTGATCTTATGTCAGCGTTGTTTTTCGCCACTGCCGCCTGAATAAGCAGTTTTTTTCCGCTTAAGGTTTCCAAATGTTTTTCAAAAACAGAAGCATTCTGCACCAGCATATTCTTCTTTAATTCCGAATTTGTTTCCAATACAAAGCTGCTGCCCTGTATCCCTTTAGCATATACATCGTTTGCCAAAAGCTTGAGAGAAGCTCTTTCTTTAACTGCTAAAGCAAAAGCTTCCGCCCAAAGTTTATCCGCCCCTTCTCCCGGAACTTTATTCGGTTTCGGTTTATTTTCCAAAGTCTTTACTATCTCTTCTTTATATACAGGCGTGTTTTCTTCTTCAGCCAGTTCAGGCCGAACTGTTTCCGCCGGTTTTTCCTTTTCAAAAACATGCGAAGCAGCCCCCGGAGCCTCTTTCCGTTCTTTTTTATCTACATAGGCTCCGGAAGCTAATGCTGCTTCGATTTTTTCGATTCTCTGTATGATAGCTTCTTTTTCTTCGCTTAAAATTGGATTAGAAAGTTTTAACGCTGCCAATTCCAAAAGAGTTCTCGGCTGTGCAGAATAACGAGCTTTGTTCGCAGTAGACGAAAGCTCTGTTATAGCCGCAGATAAAAACCCTATCTCCATATTCATGCCCTGATCCTTGACCTTTTCTGCGTTTTCACAGGACATATTCATAATGTCTTCAAGCTTATCCGCAAATTTGGACATCATCAGGTTTCTGAAATGGAAGGTCCAATCTCGTATGAACTGACGCATATCTTTACCGTCCCGAGCTGCGCCTTCTATTATGACAAAAGCTCCGGCGGTATCACCCTGCACCACCTTATCTGTAAGTTCAAGGAACACTTCCTCACCGGCTGTTCCCAGGATCTCTACCACATCTCTGCGGTAAAGAGTCTTTTCTCCTGCAGGAAGGCACTGCTCCAGTATACTTAAGGAATCTCTGACAGAGCCGTCTCCGTTGGCTGCTATAAGAGAAAGGGCGCTTTCTTCATATATTATACCTTCTTCTTCACAGATCTCTCTGAGCTTCTCTTTTATCTGTGTTTCAGACACCCTTCTGAAATCAAGTCTAAGGCATCTGGACAGAATGGTGGCAGGAAGCTTGTGAGGCTCTGTAGTCGCCAGGATGAAGATGACGTGCATAGGCGGCTCTTCCAAAGTCTTTAAGAGAGCGTTAAAGGCTCCGGTTGAGAGCATATGGACTTCATCTATTATATATACTTTGCATAATCCCGCCGCAGGGGGATATTTCACACTCTCTCTCAGCTCTCGGATATTATCTACTCTGTTGTTAGAAGCCGCATCTATTTCGATAACATCGAAAAACACACCCTGCTGGATGCTTCTGCAGTTCTCACACTCTCCGCAAGGTCTTTCACCTTCGGACAGGCAGTTAACGCCTTTGGCAAATATCCTTGCAGCACTGGTTTTTCCTGTGCCTCTGGTCCCGCAGAACAGATAGGCATGTGCTGTGTTTCCTGTTTTTATCTGATTTTTCAGTATTTTTACTATGTGATCCTGACCCACCATTTCTTCAAAGGTTTTGGGTCTGTATCTTCTGTAAAGAGCTGTATACATGAATCTCTTTCCCTCTCGATATGCGAATATTCTTTGTTTTTATGTAGTATATCATATTCTCTCATATCGGAGCAAGATAGGAGGGTTTTACTAAATTGTATTATACGGGTTTTTGTTTAGTACCACTGCAAAGCATGTGTTTGGGGATGAATGCTTTGCGAGAGGATCTGTTCCGGAAAGTTTTATCCTTTCCTCATTATTTTTTTAATTTGATTTTTAATTTTTTATTTTTTTGTTTTTGGTTATTTTATTTTTGTTTTTTATTTAGTTTTAAATTTTTGATATTAAGTTTTTATTTAGTTGTTTATTCAATTGTTTTATGATACTAATAGTTGTTTTATTTCAACTTTTACTGTGCTCTGCTTTTAGTCCACCCACATCCAGCTGGTAGCTGTACCGAAATCTTCGAATTGGTGTGCATCATGATCTGTATAAAAATATGCACTAATTCGATAATATCCAGATTGATTTACTGTCTTTGTTAAAGCTTTATATATGTGTGAAGCAGATTCTTTATCATAAGAATGCTGAGATACATTTGATACTATACCATTCGCAGTAGCTTTTCTCTGAAGATATAAAGTAAATCCTAATTGATCAACAGTATGGTATGCATATGTTGCTCCATCAAAAACTAAATTCCTTCCGGATGGATTTGTAAGAGATGTTTCTCCCTTCCAAAGGCAGTCGTTATTTGTACCTAAAGGATTAACCACTCTGGCATTTACAACCTTTTCTCCGTCAGAAATATGCTGAACACTCTCAGGAATAATGACTTTATTAACCGGATGACTTCTTTTTATACCGAACCATTGGTTTCGCGTAATTCCTTGTGGAATAATAACAGTAGAATCACTACCATAATACCCCAGCAATGTACCATTGGCCACATGAAATTCATTCATAATATGTATCATTCACCTCACAACAGTTATTCCTTTTTGACCATTATAACAGCATACAAATGAATTCACAAGTATCCATCTACATTTGCCAATAAAAACACCACCCAATCGGTGGTGTTTTTATGTATGGCTTCTTAGTTTATTGCT
>JAFQKJ010000107.1 GCA_017397005.1 Bacillota bacterium | reverse complement strand
TAGTAAATTCAGATTTTGCAAGGATCACATATACAGAAGCTGTAGAACTCCTCTTAAAGGCAGACAAGGAATTCCAGTATCCTGTAGAATGGGGTATCGACCTTCAGACAGAACATGAAAGATATATAACAGAAGAAATATTCAAAAAACCTGTATTCGTTACAGATTATCCAAAAGATATAAAAGCTTTCTATATGAGACTTAACGACGACAACAAGACTGTTGCAGCATGCGATCTTCTTGTTCCTGGCGTAGGTGAGATCATCGGTGGTTCTCAGAGAGAAGAACGTTACGACGTACTCACACAGAGAATGGAAGAAATGGGACTCAATGAAGCGGATTACTGGTGGTACCTCGACCTTAGAAAATACGGCGGTGTAAAACACGCAGGTTACGGTCTTGGATTCGAAAGGATCATCATGTACATCACAGGTATGTCAAATATCAGAGACGTGCTTCCGTTCCCAAGAACACCAAAGACAGCAGAGTTCTAAAATACTCTCTAAAATGAACGAAACAGCGCCTTTTGGTGCTGTTTTTTTTTACGGAACCCCTTGAAATTGCTATTTACGACACTTGTTTTAAATGATATAATATACAAGTGTTACTTTTAGGACGGACAAAATTAAAATAAAATATATATTCAGGAGGAATCACAAATTATGAAGGGCTATAATGGCGACACAATCAGAAACGTTGCGCTTTTAGGACATGGCGGATGTGGTAAAACAACATTTTTAGAAGCAGCACTTCTTTCAACAGGAGTTATCAGCAGACTTGGTAAAGTTGAAGACGGAAACACAGTATCCGACTACGACAAAATGGAAATCGAAAAAGGTTATTCCATTTCTGCATCTATCGTTCCGGTTGAATACAATAAAGTAAAGATCAACTTCGTTGATACACCGGGCTTCTTTGATTTCGTAGGCGAAGTAAATTCAGCTATGGCAGCTGTAGACGCAGCTTTCATCTTAGTAGATGCTTCCGCAGGTATCCAGGTTGGTACAGAAAAAGCTTGGAATTCATGCAAACACTTTGATATGCCAAAAATGTTTGTGCTTTCAAAGACAGATAAAGAAAACGTAGACGTTGACGCAGTTATCGATGAACTCAAAGCTAAGTTCGGAACATCAGTTGTAACACTTGATGACGAAGATGCTCTCATCGAAGTAATCGCTGAAACAGACGAAGAACTCATGGAAAAATACTTCGAAGGTGAAGAATTCACTGAAGAAGAATACAATAAAGGATTAATGAACGGTATTGCATCAGGAAACATCGTACCTGTTCTTACATGTTCATCCATCAAAGGCGAAGGCGTAAAAGAAGTTCTTGACGCTGCGATCAAATACGTTCCTGCTGCAGGCGCACATGCTGCATACAAGACAGTAGACGGTAAAGAAGTAGCTGCAGATCCAAACGGCAAACCTGTTGGATTCGTATTCAAGACTATCGCTGACCCATTCCTGGGAAAGATCAACCTCGTGAAGATCGTAGCAGGTAAATTCACAACAGGTATCGAATTATACAACTCAAGAGCAGAAAAAGCTGAAAAACTCGGCTCAATGTTCTATTTAAGAGGAAAGACACAGGGCGAATGTCCATCAGCAGTAGCAGGCGACATCGTTGCTGTAGCTAAATTACAGTATGCTCAGACAGGCGACACACTTTGCGAAAAAGCTAACCCTGTTGAACTTCCTGGCGTTGAATTCCCACAGCCGGCACTCTTCATCGCTATCGAACCAAAAGCTAAGGGCGAAGATGAAAAAGTTGGTACAGGTATCCACAAGCTCATGGAAGAAGATCCATCATTAAAACTCGAAAGAAACGTTGAAACAAAACAGACATTACTCGGCGGCCAGGGTGAGATCCAGTTAGGAATCATCACATCAAAACTTAAGGATAAATTCGGCGTTGAAGTACAGAGCATCCCACAGAAGATCGCTTACAGAGAAACGATCAAAGGAAGCTCAGACGTTCAGGGTAAACATAAGAAACAGTCCGGCGGCGCAGGTCAGTACGGTGACGTTCATATCAGATTCAGCCCATCACAGGAAGAATTTGAATTCTCAGAAGAACTCTTCGGCGGATCAATTCCTAAGAACTACGTTCCTGCTATCGAAAAAGGTCTCATCGAATCAATGCAGAAGGGCCCTCTCGCTGGCTGCAAAGTAGTAAACATCAAGGCTGTATTATATGATGGTTCATACCATGATGTAGACTCCAACGAAATGGCGTTCAAGATCGCTGCTTCATTAGCATTCAAGAAAGGTATCGTAGAAGCTAAACCTTGCCTCCTCGAACCTGTAATGAAAGTGGAAATCAACGTTCCTGATGAATACATGGGCGACGTAATGGGCGACATGAATAAGAGAAGAGGTAAGATCCTCGGTATGGAACCACAGGCTGGCGGCGGACAGAAGCTCATGGCTGAAGCTCCACAGGCAGAACTCTTCGATTATGCTATCGTTCTCAGATCAATGACACAGGCTAGAGGAAGCTTCGTAATGAACTTCGAAAGATACGAAGAAGTTCCTGCACACCTCGCTGACAAGATCATCAAAGAATACCAGGCAGAACAGGAATAGTTTCCAAATAAGATTTTTAAAGGTGTACAAAAGCCGAAAGGCTTTTGCACACCTTTTTCTTTTTGCTTGATATTTATGTGTATTTCGCATATAATAAAGTCAAAGAAAGTCAAAATATTAAAAGGATAGGAGGGAGAAACATGGCAAAAATGAGTGACCTTATCGAGGTGTTTATAAAAGAACTCCTGGATGACAGCGTCGGAGATCCGGTAGAGATCCAAAGAAATGAGCTGGCAGGATACTTTAAATGTGCTCCGTCCCAGATAAATTACGTTCTTACTACGAGATTTTCCATGGATAAAGGGTATTTGATAGAGAGCCATCGAGGCGGCGGGGGATCTATCAAGATAATAAAGCTCCAGTTATCTCAGGAGGATTTCTTTGCGAATTTATTAAAGGAAATAGGGGACAGTATTACAAAACTGAAAGCAGATCAGATCACGGATCTGGTGCAGGGAAAAGAGCTTATCTCTGAAAGAGAAGCCAAACTTATAAAAGCGGCTACAAGTGACAGGTCTATCACAGGACCGGTGAACATAAAGAATGAAATAAGAGCAGGGATACTGAAAGGAATGCTTTTATCGGTATATGAAGGTTAGAGAACAGGAAGGGGATATATATGGAAATATACGGAAAATTTACGGAAGGCGCAAAAAGAGCCATAGATATAGCTAAAAATGAAGCGGCATCTATGGGACACAGTCTCATAGGCAGTGAGCATTTATTTTTAGGCATACTAAGACAGGAAAGTCCATTGTCTGCCGCATTTGAAAATGCAGGCATAACTCCGGAAATAGTAAAAAACAGAGTTATAGATTTGGTGGGAGACGGCAGCGGTACAGCGACTAAACTGTTAGGCTTTTCCCAGAGGACTATGCAGATATTTGAAATCAGTCATTTGACCTGTAAACAAATGGGAAAAGAAGTGATGGGCATTGAACATCTTATGGTAGGGATCATCAGGGAAGGAAAAGGTATCGCAGTAAAGATCCTTAATGATATGAATGTTAATCTTGTTCAGCTTGAAAAGGATATCCTTGAGATCAGCAAAAAAACGGACAAGGCAGAAAAACAGGCTAAAGAAAACGAGAAGAGCGTTCTTAGAAAGTACGGTATAAACCTTACGGAAGAAGCACGCAGCGGAAAACTTGACCCTGTTGTAGGAAGAGAAAAAGAAATAGAAAGAGTGATCCAGATCCTCAGCAGAAGAACAAAGAACAATCCTTGCCTTGTAGGAGAGCCCGGAGTAGGGAAAACAGCAGTGGCAGAAGGTCTTGCTCAGAAGATCGTAAGCGGTGATGTGCCGGATAATCTTAGAGGCAAGAAACTTATCTCTCTTGATATGCCGGGCATACTTGCAGGAGCAAAATTCAGAGGGGAATTTGAAGATCGCATGAAACAGGCATTGAACGAAGCTAAAAAAGACGGCAAAGTTATCCTGTTTATAGACGAGATGCATACAATAATCGGCGCAGGAGGCGGAGAAGGATCTATTGATGCTTCCAACATTTTAAAACCGGCGCTGAGCAGAGGAGAAGTTCAGGTAATAGGTGCAACCACTTTTACAGAATATAGAAAAAAGGTAGAAAAGGATCCTGCTCTTGAAAGAAGATTTCAGCAGGTTCAGGTGGATGAGCCTACTTTGACGGACGCAGTGGCGATCCTTTCCGGTCTTAAAGAAGAATATGAAAAACATCACAATGTAAAGATTACAGACAAAGCTATATTCTCTGCGGTAAGTCTGTCATCAAGATATATCCCGGACAGATTCCTGCCTGACAAAGCAGTAGATCTTATGGACGAGGCTGCTGCAAGGATAAAGCTGAAAACATATATAAAACCCGATGATGTTATAGAATTGGAAGACGAACTTACTGAGGTGCTGGCAGCTAAGGAAGAAGCTATTCAGAAACAGGACTTTGAAGCGGCGGCTACTTTGAGAGACAGAGAACAGCTGTTAAATGCAAAGATACAGTCTGCAGAAGCAGAGATGAAAGAAATGTATGCTGACAAAGCTGTAGTTACAGAAGAAGATATTGCATCTATAATTTCCGGCTGGACCGGGATCCCTGTAGAAAAACTCAATCAGAGTGAAACAGAGAAGCTTTTGAATATAGAAGATACTCTTAAAGCCAGAATAATAGGCCAGGAAGAACCTATCATTGCTATATCAAGAGCTGTCAGAAGAGCAAGAGTAGGGCTGAAAGATCCTAAAAGACCGGTAGGATCATTCCTGTTCCTTGGACCTACGGGAGTTGGGAAGACAGAACTGTGTAAAGCTTTGGCAGAAGCTTTATTTGGTGATGAAAACGCAATAATCCGTCTTGATATGTCGGAATACATGGAGAAACACTCCGTATCTAAAATAATAGGATCACCTCCGGGCTATGTGGGATACGAAGAAGGAGGCCAGCTTTGTGAGAGGATAAGAAGAAAGCCTTATTCCATAGTACTTTTGGATGAGATAGAGAAGGCTCATCCGGATGTATTCAATATACTTCTTCAGATGTTGGAAGACGGCAAGCTTTCGGATTCAAAAGGCAAGGTCGCAGATTTCAAAAATGCAGTCATAATCATGACTTCAAACGTTGGAGCCCATTCCATTAAAAAGCAGAAATCTATGGGATTTTCAGCCGGAAACGACCTGGATGAAAAGATGAATGCTTATGAAAAGATGAAGGACAATATAATGGAACAGCTCAACAAGACCTTTAGACCTGAGTTTTTAAACAGACTTGATGAGGTGATAGTTTTCCACAGCCTTGATAAACCGGAGATCAGAAAGATCATAGATCTTATGGTAGAAGATCTCAAGAAGAGAGCGGCAAAGCTTAAGATGAGCCTTGAGATTACGGAAGAGGCCAAAGATCTGATATTCAGAGAAGGTTTTGACGAAAAATACGGAGCAAGACCGCTTAGAAGAACTATCACAAGACTTATAGAAGACAAGTTTGCGGAGGCTATCCTTAAAGGGACTCTTGCTGTAGGAGACAATGCAGTCGTTGATGTTAAAGACGATAAGATCGTCTTTGTAAAAGGAGAGGGTAGTAATGGCTAAAAGAGCTCAGACTGTTTTTGTATGCAGTGAGTGCGGATATGAAGCTCCTAAATGGATGGGCCAATGTATTTGCGGAGCCTGGAACTCTTTTACAGAGGAGAAACTCTCTGACGCGTCTGCATCAGGCGGAATGGCTCAAGGCAACCGAGGCAGAAAAGAAGCAAAACCTGCCCCTATCAAAAATATTACTTCTTCTGAAGAGGAGAGGCTGGATACAGGAATAGGCGAACTTAACCGTGTACTGGGCGGAGGGATAGTAAAAGGGTCGCTGACCCTTATTTCCGGGGAACCCGGTATAGGAAAATCCACTATAATACTGCAGGCTGCTGCTGCTGTCGCGGAGAAGTACGGAAAGGTGCTTTATGTCAGTGGAGAAGAATCTCCGGAGCAGATAAAGATAAGAGCGGACCGTATAGGAGGACTGGCAGAAGAACTGTTTGTTCTTTCTGAGATGGAAGTGGAGTCTGTGATCGATGCCATAGATCAGGAGAAACCGGTATTTTTTATAATAGATTCTATACAAACATTGTATTCCAATCAACTTACTTCTGCAGCAGGAAGCGTATCCCAGGTCAGAGCCTGCACTGCGGAAATAATGAGGATAGCTAAAGAAAAAAATATCCCGGCGTTTATAGTGGCTCATGTTACTAAATCGGGAGAATTGGCAGGGCCTAAGATCGTGGAACACCTTGTGGACACGGTTCTCAACTTCGTTGGAGAACGAAATCACGGTTTCAGGATATTGCGTTCATTTAAAAACCGATTTGGCAATACAAGTGAGATCGGAGCCTTTGAAATGAGTCAGGAAGGTTTAAGAGAGATCAACGATCTGTCCTCCAGCCTTTTGGAAGAATCTTCTCAAGGTGAAGGCGGAGCTGTTATAACTGCTGTATATGAAGGCTCAAGGCCTTTGCTTTTAGAGGTTCAAGCTTTGGTAGTGCCGTCGGGGGTAGGATTTTCAAGAAGGAGCAGTATCGGTATAGATCAGGGCAGGCTTAATATGATCATTGCAGTGCTGGAAAAAAAGACAGGGTTAAACCTTATGAGCAGTGATGTGTATGTGAATGTGGCGGGCGGTATAAAACCTGAAGGAACCGGAATAGATCTGGCGGCAGCTATTGCAATATATTCTGCGGCAACAGGAAAACCTGTACGAAACAGAGGGACTTTAATAGTGGGAGAACTGGGTCTTACGGGAGAACTCAGAGGTGTTCCGCAGCCGGAAAGAGTTGCCGGAGAAGCGGTAAGGATGGGCTTTGAAAGGATCATACTTCCTGCAAAGAATAAAGAAAAATGGACAAGCAAGGAAAAAATTGAAGTTTTGGGCGCTGCAGACATAATGGAAGCAGTCAAAATAGCACTCCAGGATTGACATTAGTTAAAAATTTAAGGTATACTGAAAGTTAATAGTGGAGGTAAACGGTATGTTCGAGGTAGGCGATAAAGTGGTCTATCCCATGCATGGAGCTGGGGTGATCGAAAAGATCGAAAAAAAGAAAATTCTCGATGATGAACGGGAATATTATATGATGAAAATACCTTTCGGAGATATGAACGTTATGATCCCTGTTGACAACAGCGAAAATATCGGTATGCGAGGTGTCGTTTCTGATGAAGAGGTGGCTGCAGTAATGAAGCAGATGGGCCAAGGAATCACAGAAATGCCGGAAAACTGGAATAAACGTTACAGAGAGAACGTTGCAAAGCTCAGAAGCGGAGATATTTTCAGCGTGGCGGAAGTTGTAAGGAATCTGATGATATCGGAAAAATCAAAAGGTCTTTCTACGGGGGAAAGAAAGATGCTTTTGAATGCCAAACAGATCCTTATAAGTGAAATGGTATTGGTTAGAGGAATTGCGATTGAGGAGGCAGAGACACAGATAGAAGAAGCTGTGTTTGGCGAGGCAGTAAAAGTATAATATGAAAAACAAATTCTACAGATTTTTAATAACGGTGGTAGGTATAATAGTAGGTTATTGCTTGGGGACTGTTATCTATATGCTGGCAGCATCCACTTATGAAAGCGGGGCGGATTATCCGGCATCAGTGTTTGAAATAGCAGTGCCTGTTTGCAGTGCAATTTTTGTAGGAGCCATTGCATATCTTTATGCACCGAGACTTAGAAAAAATTGGAGCCATATGGGAAATCGGCTTGAGAAAGACATGGAGAGGATCTCCGTGGTAGAACTTGTGGGCGGGATCGTTGGTCTTTTGATCGGCCTTTTGGCGGCATTTCTTTTAAGTGCGTTATTTAAAGAGATCCATTATTTATATCTGGGAATGGCGCTCACTATTCTTGCGTACATATTATTCTGTACTTTGGGTGTGTATATTGGGACAAAGATCGCCAGGATCAGGATCGAGCCAAAGCTTAATTCGGATGACAAAAGAAATCCGCTGCTCTCCGGAAAACTAGGAAAAAGCAAATCTGGTAAAAGCAGCAGCGAAGCTTCTGCAAAAATACTGGATACAAGTGTACTCATAGACGGAAGAATAATAGATATACTTAAAACCGGTTTTATTGAAGGAAAGATCATAATCCCTGAATTTGTTCTTACGGAATTGAGGCATCTTTCTGATTCGGCTGATCATATGAAGAAGATCAGAGGAAGAAGAGGTTTGGAAGTATTAAAAGATATACAGGCATATTACGGTATAGAAATTTATAATACCTACAGTGACAAAGATTGGAACGGAGTGGAGGAAGTAGATGTTAAGCTTCTCAGACTTGCGCAAAAGATGAACGGCAAGGTCGTTACAAACGATTTTAATCTTATTCAGGTGGCAGAAATACAGGAGATACCTGTACTCAATATAAACGATGTTGTAAAAGCCTTAAGACCTGTTATCATTCCGGGAGAATCTATGAAACTTCAGGTGGTAAGAGAAGGAAGAGAGAATAATCAAGGAGTAGGTTATCTTGATGATGGAACGATGATCGTCGTAGAAGGGGGACGTTATCTTATTGGTCAAGAGGTAAATGTTGAAGTTACAAGTGTGCTTCAAACCGCTTCAGGCAGAATGATATTTGCCAAACCCAAAAGATAGAATACAAGCAGACCTTGAGATGCATAATGGGGGCGGATAATATATCCGCCCGTTTGTTTTGGAGGGACAATGTTTAACGGCAGAAGAGTAAGCGTAGTCATCGCTGCGGCAGGAAGCGGAAAAAGGATGCAGACTGCCGGCAAAAATAAAGTCTATATCGAGCTCCAAGGAAAAACTATACTTGAGAGAACTTTTGAAGTGTTTGAAAAAAATGATAAAGTGGATAGAATAATAGTGGCTGTAAAAAAAGATGAGCTGGATTATTGCAGAGAAGAGATCCTTCCGTCAGAAAAACATATAAAGCTTATGGGCATTATACCGGGAGGAACCGAAAGGTGCCATTCAGTATATAATGCTCTTGAGAATCTTGATGAAGAAGATATTGTTCTTATACATGATGGAGCAAGACCTTTTGTTGACAGTGAGACTATAGATAAATGCATAGAATCGGTAGATAAATATGGGTGCTGTGCTGCAGGAGTTCCTGTAAAGGATACTATAAAGATCGTCAGAGACGGAGTTGCTGTGAATACTCCGGATCGTAAAGAACTGTTTGCTATGCATACTCCACAGGGATTTTTTGCAGGGGATATTAAAAAATATATAAAATGCGGGATAGATGAGGGTTATGTCGGGACAGATGAGGCCTCATTCGCAGAAAAACAAGGAAAAAAAGTATTTATTGTTGAGAGTAAATATGATAATATTAAAGTTACTACTTCTGAAGATTTAATTATCGCAGAAGCTATTTTGATGAAAAGAAGAAATAAGGAATAAGTGATGTTTGTTGGAATAGGTTATGATGCACATTGTTTGATATCAGGAAGAAAGCTCATCCTGGGAGGAGTGGAGATCCCTTATGAAAAAGGGCTGGAAGCTCATTCCGACGGTGATGTGCTGGTCCATGCTGTCATGGATGCTCTTTTGGGCGCCTGCGGTTTGGGGGACATAGGAGTGCATTTCCCTGATAGCAATGATGAGTATAAAGGTATTTCGAGCATAAAGCTTCTGGAGAAAACCGCAGCTATTATAAGTGAAGAAGGATACTGCCCTGTGAACGTTGATGCTGTCATCGTTGCGCAGAGCCCTAAGATCTCACCGTACTACGGACTTATGAAGGTAAACATCGCAGAAGCCCTTGGGCTTAGTCCCGCAAGGGTGAACATTAAAGCGACTACAACAGAGAGAATGGGTTTCGAAGGCCGTAAAGAAGGCATGTCGGCCCAGGCTGTTGCCTGTGTGGAATTGACCTAAACAGCCAGACGTATAATTATAAAGAGAGAAAAAGGAGAAAAAAACCATGAAAATGTCACAGATGCATATCCATACATTAAGAGAAGTACCAACAGAAGCTGAAATAGACAGCCATATCCTCATGCTCAGAGCAGGCATGATGAAAAAGCTTGTATCAGGGGTATATAACTTTATGCCTTTTGGAAGAAGAGTAATAAACAAAATGGAACAGATCGTAAGAGAAGAAATGGATGCAAAAGGCGCTCAGGAGATCCTCTGTTCAGCTCTTCATCCTGCAGAACTTTGGGAAGAATCCGGAAGATGGTATAAATACGGTCCTGAACTTTTCAGATTAAAGGACAGAGCAGACAGAGATTTCTGCCTTGGACCTACACATGAAGAAGTATTCACAGCTATAGTCAGAGATGAAGTAAGCTCCCACAGACAGCTTCCTTTAAATCTTTATCAGATCCAGACAAAATACAGAGATGAAAAAAGACCTAGATTTGGACTCATGAGAGGAAGAGAATTCATCATGAAAGATGCTTATTCTTTCGACAGAGATAAAGAAGGTCTCGAAAAGAGCTATGACGATATGTACGATGCATATGCAAGAGTGTTCACAAGATGTGACCTTAATTTCAGAGCAGTAGAAGCTGACAACGGAGCTATCGGCGGCAGCGCATCCCACGAATTCTGCGCGCTTTCAGCTGTAGGCGAAAGTGAGATCGGTTACTGTGATGATTGCGATGTAGCAGCAACAACAGAAAGATTCGAATGCGTTGACGATCCTGAAGATACATCAGAAATGAAGGAAATGGCGGACGAACTTACACCTGAATGCAAGACTATCGAAGATGTTGCAACATACCTGGGACTTCCTGCAACACAGACATTAAAAGCACTTGTTTTCAAAGCAGAAGGCAACTTCTATGCAGCATTTATCAGAGGCGACAGAGAACTTAACGAAACTAAGCTTATAAACGCTATCAACGTTCCTGAATTCGCTTTAGAATTTGCAGAAGAAGCTGAAATAGAAGCATTAGGCAGCGTAGCAGGTTTTACAGGACCTATAGGTCTTAAAAACTGCACAATAATCGTTGACAGCGAAGCTGTTAAAATGAAGAACCTCGTTGCCGGTGCAAACAAAGAAGGTTATCACACACTTAATGTAAACTACGGCAGAGACTACAAAGCTGATATCGTTTGCGACCTTAAACTCGTAAAAGAAGGCTATACCTGTCCTAACTGCGGCGGAAAAGTAAAACTCGCCAGAGGAACAGAAGTTGGTCAGGTATTCAAACTGGGAACAAAGTACAGCGAATCAATGAAAGCTTACTACAGAGACGAAAACATGCAGGAACAGCTTATCGAAATGGGATGTTACGGCATCGGTATCACAAGAACACCTGCTGCAGTAGTAGAACAGTACCACGATGAAAACGGTATTATTTGGCCGGTATCACTGGCTCCTTATCACGTAGTGGTAACAGTTGTTAATATCAAAGACGAAACTCAGATGAAAGTCGGTATGGAAATTCACGATGCTCTTGCAAAAGAAGGTATTGAAGTCCTCATCGACGACAGAGATGAAAGAGTCGGCGTTAAGTTCAAGGATGCTGACCTTATCGGATTCCCTGTAAGAATCACAGTAGGAAAGAAAGCAGGAGAAGGCGTTGTGGAATACAAACTCAGAAAAGAAGCTGAGATAAGCGAACTGTCTAAACAGGATGCTATAGACACAGCGGTTAAATTCATCAGAGATGAACTGGTAAGACTTGGACATAAAGAATAATCTTGAAAGAAAAGGAGATTTCACAATGAGTAATCCTATAGTAACTTTTGAAATGGAAAACGGCAAAGTGATGAAGGCAGAACTTTATCCTGAAGTTGCTCCAATATCAGTAAACAATTTCGTAAGCCTCGTTCAGAAAGGTTTTTATGACGGAGTTATTTTTCACAGAGTAATTCCTGGATTCATGATCCAGGGCGGTGATCCAACAGGCACAGGAACAAGCGGACCTGGCTACTGCATCAGAGGCGAATTTGCTAAAAACGGTTATGCTAATGATCTTAAACATGAAAGAGGAGTTCTTTCAATGGCGAGAGCAGCAAGCTTTGACAGCGCAGGATCACAGTTCTTTATCATGGTAGAAGCAGCTCCGCACCTTGATGGACAGTATGCAGCCTTTGGAAAAGTTATCGAAGGTATTGAAACTGCAGATGCTATCGTTTCAGTAGAAACAAACTACAGAGACAAACCGTTAGTGGATCAGAGAATGAAAAAAGTAACAGTAGAAACTTTTGGAGTAGAATATCCTGAACCTGTAAAACTTGCAGGAAGATAGTCCTTCAGGAGGAATCAATGGGCATTTTTAAGAGTATAAAAGAGGATATAGATGCGGCACTGACCAGAGACCCGGCAGCCAGAACAAGGATAGAGGTTCTGATATGTTATCCGGGAGTCTATGCTTTGATCCTTCACAGATGGGAGCATTTCCTCTATAGGCATAATTTGAAATTTTTTGCAAGATGGTCATCTCAGGTGACCAGAGCTATTACAGGTATCGAGATCCATCCGGGAGCTCAGATAGGAAGAAGATGCTTTATAGACCATGGGATGGCGGTAGTTATCGGCGAAACAACAGAGATAGGAGACGATTGTACGATCTACCAGGGAGTAACTCTGGGAGGTACAGGTAAAGATATAGGAAAGAGACATCCGACTTTGGGCAACGGTGTCGTTGTGGCATCGGGAGCAAAGATCCTGGGACCTTTTAAGGTGGGAGACAACTCTAAAGTTGGAGCGGGCTCCGTGGTCCTTCACGAGGTGCCGCCGGGATGTACGGTGGTAGGAATTCCGGGGAAAATCGTTAAAAGGCCGGATCAAAGAGCTGATGAGCTTAATCAGGTCGATCTGCCTGACCCGGTAGCTGTAGAACTGGAATGTCTCAGAAAACGTATTATAGCCTTGGAGAAAAAACTGGCGCTTGCACAGGCGGCAGATCTGAAAATGGAGGACGATGCCGAATGGTCATGCAGCGGAAGAAAAGAAGACTGTCGCTGCAGTGATTGTGCGATCGGAGGGGAAACTAATGAAGATTTATAACACATTGACAAGAACAAAACAGGAATTCGTTCCTATAGACGAAAAGGAAATAAAAATCTATGTATGCGGACCTACTGTATACAACTATTTCCATATCGGAAATGCCAGACCTTTCGTTGTTTTTGACACGCTCAGAAAGTATCTTGAATACAGAGGAAACAATGTTAAGTTCATTCAGAATTTTACAGACGTAGACGACAAGATCCTTAAACGTGCCAATGAAGAAGGCATTACTCCGTTAGAAGTAGGAGAAAAGTATATTGCTGAATATTATAAAGATGCTGAAGCCCTTAATGTTAAAAAGGCAACAGTTCATCCAAGAGTAACAGAAAATATCGAAGAGATCATCGCTTTTGTTCAGAAGCTTATCGATAAAGGTTATGCTTATGAATCAGAAGGAGATGTATACTACAATACAAGAAAGTTTCCTGAATACGGAAAACTTTCAAAACAGAATATTGAAGATCTTGAACTTGGAGCAAGAATAGAGATCGGCGAAAAGAAAAAGGATCCGCTGGATTTCGCTTTATGGAAAGCACAGAAAGAAGGCGAAGGCCTTGCATGGGATTCTCCATGGGGAATGGGAAGACCGGGCTGGCATATCGAATGTTCTGTTATGTCAACAAAGTATCTGGGAGAAACCATTGATATTCATGCAGGCGGTCAGGACCTGACTTTCCCTCATCATGAAAATGAGATCGCTCAGACAGAAGCAGCAACAGGAAAACAATTTGCTAATTACTGGATGCATAACGGCTATATTACAATTGACAATGAAAAAATGTCGAAGTCAAAAGGAAACTTCTTTACAGTAAGAGATATCCTTCAGGAATATGAAGGAGAAGCAATGAGATTCTTCCTTCTTTCAGGACATTACAGAAGCCCTATCAATTTCAGCAGAGATCTGATGGAACAGGCAAAGAACGGTCTTGCAAGAATGAGAAATGCTAAGAGCAATCTCAAGCATCTCGTCGGTGCAGGTGCATCCGGGATTACTGAAGAAGAAGAAAATAAATTCAAGGCTTTGGAAGCATACAGAGATAAGTTCATCACAGCTATGGAAGATGACCTTAATACAGCGGATGCTATCAGTGCGGTATTTGAGCTTATAAAAGATATCAACACTGATGTTAAAGACGGCGCTTCAAAAGAATTCGCACAGAAATGCCTTGATCTTATGACAGAGCTTACAGATGTTCTGGGTCTTCTCCAGGACAAAGAAGAAAATGACGGAGTGGACGAAGAACTTCAGAAGCTTATCGATGAGCGTCAGGCTGCAAGAAAAGCTAAAGATTTCAAACGCGCTGACGAGATCAGAGATATGCTCAAAGCACAGGGTATCATCCTTGAAGATACTCCTCAGGGCATAAAAATAACAAGAATTTAAAACGGGGAGCGCATTGCGCTCCTTGTATTATAAACGGAGAGTGAAAATGAAGTTTCTGGTGATCAGTGACACCCATGGAAATGTGGATAAGGCTGTGGAAGTATATGACAGGATATCTGACCTTGACGGTATAATACATCTTGGAGATCTTGCGGCGGATGCCGAGAGGATCAAGAGGATGACGGGAGCATGGGTGATCAGCGTCAAAGGAAATATGGATGGAGATTATTCCGACCGGAATTATAAAGTGCTTAAAACCGACTTTGGAAGGATACTTCTGGTGCATGGACACAAGGAAAGGGTAAAACATGGTCTGACGGCACTTTTGTACAGAGCAGAAGAACTTGAGTGCAATGCGGTATTCTTTGGCCATACCCATCAGGCTTTGTACTTGGAGGAAGGTAATATGATACTTTTAAATCCGGGGAGCCTGACCATTCCATACGGAATGGAACCGCCTTCATATGCAATAGTAGACATTACAGAAGACGGCGAACTCAACGCTGGGATCGTCTATATTTAATAGGAGTCATAATATGGGGAAATTTATTGTGATCGAGGGGATGGACGGATCCGGCAAATCCACTCAGACAAAGAAACTCAATGAATATCTTAATAAACACGGATATAAAGTTAAAACCTTTCACTTCCCTTCCGGAGAAGGTTTCTACGGAAACATGGTAAACGCCTTCCTTAGAGGAGACTTTGGAAGAGCTGAAGAGGTAGATCCATACTTTGCGGCATTTGTTTTTGCCGGAGACAGAAAAGAGATGTCAGAGACTGTAAACAAATGGCTGGAAGAATACGACATCGTGCTTATGGACAGATATACGTTTTCCAATATTGCTTATCAATGTGCGAAGATAAGCAGTGTAAAAGAACAGAAAAAACTGAGAGACTGGATCTATGATCTGGAATTTGAAATATTTAGTATTCCTAAACCGGACATGTCTATTTTTCTTGGGGTGCCAATGTCTTTCGTAAAGCATCAGCTAGGCAGAGAGCGAGTAGGTGAAGAAAGAGAGTATCTTAACGGGAAAGCTGATATCCATGAAAGAGATATGAGTCTTCAGTACAGAGTTGGGGAACAGTACAGGATAATGTGCAGTGAACGTGAGGAAATGGTCATGATGGACTGTACCAACGATCAGGGACATATGCTTAATGGTGACAGGATACATAAGAATATAATAAATCTGTTGAAGGAAAAAGAAATAATATAGATTTGTGGAGGTAGAATAATGAAAAGAGCGGATAAAGCAGTTGAAAAATTTGTTGGAGGCTATAACTGTTCTCAGGCAGTGCTAAGTGCATACTGCGATTTATACGGAATAGATGAATTGACAGCATTTAAACTTGCGGAAGGATTCGGCCTTGGTATGGGCGGATACAAAGATGAGTGTGGAGCTGTAACAGGAATGTTTATGGTGCTGGGTCTTGAAAACAGTGACGGAGAAATGGGGAAAGGAACCTCTAAACAGTCTACATATGCAAAAGTAAAAGAGTGCGGAGAAGCCTTTAAAGAAGAACTGGGAACTTTTATGTGCGGTGAACTTCTTAGAAAAGAAAGAGATATGAAGGCTGCGGCAACACCTGAAGAGCTGGCAGCTTCAAACGGCAAAAACCTTATTTGCATAAAATGCGTTGAAGCGGCTGCGAAGCTTCTTGACGAAAAACTGGGAGAAAAATAGAAAGGAGATCTGATGTTAACCGGAAAACAGAGAAGCTATCTGAAAGGACTGGCTCAGAAGATCGATCCAACTGTGTATATAGGAAAACAAGGTATAACTGAAAATGTTATAAAAGAAATGGAAACAGGCTATGAGTGCAGAGAACTTGTTAAAGTAAAACTTCAGGAATCCTGCATGCTTGATGCAAAAGAAGCTGCAAATGAGATCGCTGAGATCACAGGAGCGGAATTTGTACAGGCTATAGGAAGAAAATTTGTTCTTTATAAAGAATCTAAAGAAAACAAACAGATAGTTATACCAAAGAAATAAGAAAAAAGACCCCTTGGTCTGACGATGTCGGACTAAGGGGCTGATGTTTTTTTGATGTCTTTTTTTCTGGAAATCAGGTAAAGCCCCAGTATAAGAAGGATGCATTGGGTCGTCAAAGGACATGCCCAGACTCCGGTAAGAAGGAAGACTTCAGGAAGGATGAGTATGAGAACAGGCATGAATAACAATCCTTCTGAGTACACCATAAGAGAAGCGCTGTATGGTCGGTTTATCGCGTATAAATAATCTGCAGCAGTTCTGGAAAAACCATATAAGGGCATCGTTGCTGCAAACATAGGCATGGCTACAAGAAGTATCATAGTTGTTTCGGGGCCGGTGTTGTAGAGAAAAGCAATTTTGTCGCTGAATAATATAAGGACTGCAGCTCCTGCAAAGCCTGTAAGAATATTTATAGTAAAAGTCAGCTTTGCTGTTTTCTTTATGATGGCTGTGTTGCCGGATCCGGTATTAAAGCTGAGCATCGGCTGAGAACCTTCGCTGATGCCCTGTATCATAAGCTGTATAATAGACATTACATATGCTATAACTCCGAAAGCGGCCACAGCAATATCTCCTCCCAGTTCAAGGGCTCTGAGGTTTATCAGAAGTGTGATAAAGGAAGGAAGTATGGACAGACCGAAAGGTGAAATGCCTATTTTTAATATTTCTTTAGCTATATTTAGTTTAAGTCGTATGCAGTTTATAGAAATACGATTGTTTTTAAGAAGGAAGAATATGACGAAAGGTATTGCGGTGAGGAACTCGCCCAGAATAGTTGCAAGGCCTGCGCCTTTGACTCCCCAGCCGAGTATCATAACGAAATACCAGTCTAAAACTATGTTTGCAATACAGCCTGCCACCATTGCAGTCATTGCCAGCATAGGTCTTCCGAGACTTCTTATTATAGGCATCAGTCCGCATCCGCCTATTTGTGCGGCAGCTCCAATGGCGAGGGTTTTTAGATATATGACTGCATATTCTTTTGTAAGGCCTTCTGCTCCCATCAAAGAAATAAGAGGCTCAGCAAAGCAGAAGATCAGCAGAGTTATAGTTATAGAGGCAACTATTATCATGGCAAAGCTTGTGCCTATGGTCTTTCTTGCTTCTTCGGACTTGCCTTCGCCTCTTTTGATGCTGCTTACAACGCTGCCTCCCATGCCCAGACCCGTACCGACAGCGTAGGTGACGGCAGCCACAGGCCATGCCAGATTTACTGCTGCAAGACCTATATCGCCTACAGCTTGACCTATGAAGAAACCGTCTACTATGGAATAGATGCCTGTAAGCGTAAAGGCTATCATTGAAGGGATTATGTATCTGAAATAATTTTTGTAAAACATTTTTTTATTCCTCTGAATAATTATAGTCGTGTAACAAAGGACATTATACATCAAATGAAAAAGAATTCAATTAAAGAGATGAAATTATATAAACTTACCTTGTTGCTGGTTTTCCATGGGTGAGTTTTTGTGGTATAATATTTAATTAATTTAATTAGCAGAGGATTGGAAATGTTTGGAGTATTGAAAAACCATAATGTACCTGATGATCCGGCTAGAATGAATGAGATCGTTCTGGCCTATCTGGGAGATTGTGTGTATGAACTGTATGTAAGAAATCTGTCGGTGGCTACGGGAGAACCTAGAGTTTATGTTCTCAATAAAATGTCATCGGAAAGATCGAAAGCTTCGTATCAGGCGGCGGCGATAAAAAAAATAATGTCGTCATTGAGTGATACGGAAGCGGGAATAGTCAGAAGGGCAAAGAATAAAAAGATAACTTCCAAACCTAAAAATGCTGACCCGATGGACTATAAAGCAGCAACTGCCTTTGAAGCGCTGGTGGGATATCTGTATCTTACACAGCAGACGGAAAGAATGGAACACATCATAGGACTGGCCTTGAATGAATATGAATCGGATGTAGAAAGTAAGGATAAAGTGGGGGAATGAAATGAGTAAAGCGGATGTAATATTTAAAGATATGTGCAGGAATATCCTGGACAACGGTTTTTCGTCGGAAGGACAGCTGGTAAGACCTAAGTGGGAGGATGGAACACCGGCTCATACCATAAAACAGTTTGGCATAGTAAACAGATATGATCTGTCAGAAGAGTTCCCGGCTCTTACTTTGAGACCTACGGCGATGAAATCAGCTTTTGACGAGATCTTATGGATATGGCAGAAAAAATCCAATGCAGTTAAAGATCTTAACAGTCGCATTTGGGATGAATGGACGGGTAAAGACGGCACTATAGGGAAAGCTTACGGCTACCAGCTTGGAGTAAAGTATATGTTTGCCCAGGGAGAAATGGATCAGGTGGATAATGTTCTCTGGCAGCTCAAAAACACACCTTACAGCAGAAGGATAATGACAAATATATATAATTTTGCGGATCTTTCCGAAATGAATCTGGAACCATGCGCATATAGCATGACTTTCAATGTGGTAGGAAAACGTCTTAACGGGATTTTAAATCAGCGTTCACAGGACGTGCTTGTGGCTAACAACTGGAATGTTGTGCAGTATTCGCTTCTTCTCATGATGTTTGCTCAGGTAAGCGGACTGGAAGCAGGTGAACTGGTTCACGTTATTTCCGATGCTCATATTTATGACAGACACGTGCCTCTCGTAAAAGAAATGCTTGAAAGACCGATGTATGATGCGCCAAAGGTAAGACTTAATCCTGAGATCAAAAATTTTTACGAATTTACTGTAGCTGATCTGATCGTTGAAGACTACCAGACAAATCCGCAGATCAAGAATATCCCTGTAGCAGTATAAGAGGTGCAGATATGGTAATAAATACTATCGTGGCGGTAGATGAAAAATGGGCTATAGGAAAAAACAATGATCTCTTGTTCAGTATCCCTGAGGATATGAAGTATTTTAGGAAAATGACTTTAGGGGCTGCTGTGGTGTATGGGAAAAACAACCTGCTGTCTTTCCCGGGCGGTGAACCTCTTCCTAAGAGAAGGAATATCGTTATCTCCACAAGTCTGGAGCTGTCTGAAGATTATGAGGTCGTAAGAAACTTAGAGGAACTTGCAGGACTTCTTAAAGCGGAAAAAGATAGGGAGATCTTCGTGATAGGTGGTGCAGAGGTTTATGCTCAGCTGCTGCCGTATTGCAGTAATGCTTATGTTACTAAGATGTTCAGAGATTTTAACGGGGAGAAATTTTTCCCTGATCTGGACGAGATGCCAGGCTGGAATCTGAAAGAGGAAGGTCAGCTCTTGGATCATGAAGGATTGAAGTACAGCTTTAACAGATATGAAAATTCAGATGTTAAGGCTTTTGAATAAGACATATAAAATGGAGAAAATATGAATATAGATCTGATCATAGGAAGAAATCCGGTCACAGAAGCGGTCAAAAGCGGAAGGACCATCGAAAAACTGATGATATCCAAAGGCTCTGAAAAAGGACTTGCTCAAATAATTGCTATGGCAAAGGACAAAGGCATCCCTGTATATTATAACGACAAAGCCAGAATGGATAAGATCGCTGAAGGCGGAGCTCATCAGGGGGTAGCGGCTTATGTAAGCAGTTATGAATACTGTGAAGTAGAGGATATTATAAAGAGGGCTGAGGATAAAGGAGAAGTGCCGTTTGTAGTTATACTGGACGGAATAGAAGATCCGCATAATCTGGGTGCTATAATGAGAAGTGCTGACGGAGCCGGGGCTCATGGAGTTATCATTCCTAAACGAAGAGCAGCAGGTATCACAGGCGTGGTGGCCAAAGCTTCTGCAGGAGCAGTGGAGTACGTACCTGTGGCAAGAGTTGCAAATATAGCACAGACTATAGAAAAACTTAAAAAGGATGGATTTTGGATAGCTGCTGTTGATATGAGCGACACTCCGTATTACAAAAGCGATCTTAAGGGAAAACTTGCAGTGGTAATAGGAAACGAAGGCGAAGGGATAAGCAAACTGGTAAAACAGAAATGTGATTTTACTGTGAGTATGCCTATGATGGGCAGAGTGCAGTCTCTTAACGCATCAAATGCAGCAGCCATAATAATGTATGAGGTAAGGCGACAGAGAGATTCTGAATGAATAAACAGAGGCAGGGGACAGGATGGAAAAATACAAAGTACTTAGGGATGAAGAGATAGTACGCCTTGCTAAAAATGGAGATGAAGAAGCTCTGAGCGAAGTGTTCGAAAGATACAAAATGGTGGTAAGGATCAAAGCCAAAACATATTATATTGCCGGCGGAGATCCGGATGATATTATCCAGGAAGGTATGATAGGGCTGTTTCAGGCTGTCAGAGATTATGAAGAGCATAAAGGGGCAACTTTTAATACGTTTGCCCAGCTTTGCATAGATCGCCAGATAATGACAGCCATAAAAAAAGCGGCCAGCAAGAAGAATTCTCCTTTGAATACATCAGTGCCTATACCCGAAACTGAGGATAGAGAAGGGACTGAACATGCGGAAAGCCCTGAAAGCATACTTGTAGACAGAGAGAATGCTGAGACCATGAAAACACAGCTGAAAGACAGCCTGAGTTCTTTCGAAAACCGGGTTTTCGATATACTGCTGAAGGATAGAAATTACGCTGAAATAGCAGAAATAATGGGGGTAGATAAAAAGTCTGTCGATAATGCTATACAGCGTATCAAAAGAAAGATGAAAATGCTTCAGGGGGAGTAAAATAGACCTAAATGGCTTGACATCGTATGACCGTGCATAGTAAAATACTATGGGCATTTAATGCGCTGTTGTAGCTCAGCAGGTAGAGCACTTCCTTGGTAAGGAAGAGGTTTCGGCGGTTCGAGCCCGCTCAACAGCTCCAGCTTAGATATAAACGAATTTTTATATTTTAATGAAAGGATGAACAAAGATGGCAAAAGCAAAATTTGAAAGAACAAAACCGCATGTAAACATCGGAACAATCGGTCACGTAGACCACGGTAAAACAACATTAACAGCAGCTATTACAAGAACATTAAACACAAGATACGGAC
>JAFQKJ010000106.1 GCA_017397005.1 Bacillota bacterium | reverse complement strand
CACTATCGACACTTCCGGAGCCGGTCTTCACAAAAGAGGATACAGAGCAGCAGATGTTGCCGCTCCTATCAAAGAGACCCTTGCAGCTGCTATGGTCAAGCTAAGCTTTTGGAATCCTGACAGAGTCCTTATAGATCCATTCTGCGGTTCCGGCACCATACCTATCGAAGCTGCAATGATCGGCAAAAATATTGCACCGGGACTGTCAAGAAAGTTTGTTTCTGAGACCTGGCCGCAGATAGAGCCGGAAGTATGGAAAAAGGCTCGTGCCGAAGCATTCAAGGCCATAAGATCAGATGTTGAACTTAAAATATACGGCAGCGACATAGACGGAAAAGCTGTTTCAGCATCCCGAGTAAATGCTGTCCAGGCAGGTCTAAGCGATGATATAGTTTTCAGACGCCAGCCGTTTGACAAACTGGATATTCAGGATGATTACTCCATCATCATAACCAATCCGCCTTACGGTGAACGTATCGGAGAAAAGAAGGATATCGAACAGATCTACAGAGATTTAAATCACAAAATGTCTAAAAACAAAACCTTATCTCTGTACGTTATCACAGCGGACAAGGCATTGGAAAAAGCGCTGAAGTTCAAAAAAGCAGACCGTCGCAGAAAACTCTACAACGGTCGTATAGAAACTACTTATTATCAATACTATGGAGAAAGACCTCCAAAAGAATAAGGGCAGCACTGCTGCCCTATTGTATTTTATATATTTATTTTACTTTCTTTATAATCCAGCGATCTGCTTAAGTTCTTTCTGGATATTTTCCTTTCTTGCATCTGCAGCTTCAAAGCTGTCGCCTTTTACAAAATAGTAGACTTTGAGTTTAGGCTCTGTTCCGGAAGGTCTGAGCGCCGCGAAGGAACCGTCAGCAAAGCTGATCTTGATAGCATTTTCTTTTGGAAGACCGGTTTCATCGTTTAAATAATCCACTGCAGTTACATCTTCGCCTGCGAGCTGTGAAACACCGCTGTTTCTTACTTTATCCATTACTTCATTCATTTTTTCCATACCTTCAGCGCCTTCAAATATCACGCTGGAAGTATATTCTCTTGAATAGCCGTATTCTGCATAAAGTTCTTCCAGTCTTTCGAGGATAGTTGTTCCTTTCTTTCTGTAACATCCTGCCATTTCTGCAAAGAGCATACACGCATTAGCTCCGTCCTTATCTCTTGCATGATCACCGGACAGACATCCTCCGCTTTCTTCATATCCGAAAACAAAGCTGTATTCTCCGGTTTCATCACACCGATTCATAATCTCGCCGATATATTTGAATCCTGTAAGAGTTTCCTTTACTGTTATACCTGCTTTTTCAGCTATATCTTTTCCCAAAGCACCTGTAACGATAGTCTGTACCATCAGTGCATTTTCAGGGATCTCTTTCTTATGGCTGAGTATAAAGTCGAGAAGAAGCGCTCCCGTCTGATTTCCTGTCAGTATCCTGTACTCTCCATCCTTATCTTTCACTGCTGCGCCCACTCTGTCGCAGTCAGGATCAGTCAACAGAACTATCTCTGCATCCTTTTCTTTAGCAAGTTCCAAAGCCATTTCAAAAGATTTTGGATCTTCAGGATTTGGAACTTCCACTGTAGAGAACTGTCCGTCAGCCTTCATCTGTTCCTTAACAAAGAAAACTTTTTTGAATCCTCTTTCTTTGAGAAGTTCATCCACACAGCCTATGCCTGTACCGTGAAGTGCCGAATAAACTATAGGTGTTTCAAAGTCCACATCATCACATACAGAAGCCTTTACCACTGCGTTTCTGAATTTGTAATCATTTGAAAGACCTATTTTTTGATGGATCGAATTAAGCCTTAAATATCCAACATAAGGATGTATCTGAGAAAATTCCTTTATATTTTTGAACTCTCTTGCGATGCTCTTCATATCTTCAGGGACCATCTGAGCTCCAAATTTATTGTAAACTTTAAACCCGTTATATTCTTTAGGGTTATGGCTTGCAGTTATCATTATTCCGCCTTCAAGTCCTAAATGGCGGATAGCAAATGACAGCTGAGGCACTGATCTTGGCCCAAGAAATCTTGCAACTCCTATGCCGTTT
>JAFQKJ010000105.1 GCA_017397005.1 Bacillota bacterium | reverse complement strand
TTTTCTTTAAGTTTTTCGAAATCAACTTTTCTGTTGCAGGCCTCCAGCACCTCCGGCTGAGCAGACTGTACTCCTATCTCTATCTGAAAAAGATCTGTCCTTGCTCTTGCAAAAGCTGACAGCATTTCTTCAGACATACGATCTCCGCATAATTCGAAATGAAAATTTGTCACTCCATTATCATTGTCTATAATGTGATTCATTATAGCCGCCGCTCTATCAAGATCTATATTAAATGTCCTGTCTACAAATTTCACCTGCTTGACCTTTTTCTTAAGGAAGTAGTCCAGCTCTCTGTATACTCTGTCCAGCGAGAAAAGTCTTACCCCCCGACTCACCGAAGACAAGCAGAAACTGCACCTGTAAGGACATCCTCTTGCTGTTTCGTAGTACACTATTTTATTAGGATCTATGTCGGAATTCTCATAAGGGAAGCAAATATTTTCCTCTTCCGCAGCAGGCGCTTCAATTATTACCTGTTCGTAGCTTTTTTCCTCTTCTGCAAATCTTCTTATCACATCAAAGAACACTTCGTCTCCTTCTCCTTTGACAACAAGATCTACTTCCGGATTTCTTTCGAGGAATTTTTCTGTCTCAAAGCTTACTTCCGGTCCTCCGACAATTATGTAAGTATCCGGTTTTGCTTTTTTAATATCTTTTATAAGCCCTTCTATCCTGCTTATATTCCATATATAACAGGAAAAGCATATCAGGTCATAGTTTCCTCTCATGATCTCCATAAATATGGACATATCATCATTGTTTATAGTGAACTCTTTTATCTCTATCTGCTCACGATAAATACCTGCACTTTCGTACAGGTATTTTAAAGCAAGATTTGAATGAATATATTTAGAATTTAAGGTAGTCAATAATATCTTCATATCATCATTCCCCTATATTATATTTACAACATTCTGAAACGTTCATCCTTGATCTGTCTGGTGTTCATAAGAGCTCCTGCTATTGTTCTAAGAAGTTTTTCCTTATCTTTCGGAAGGTCTCCTCTTAGAGAAATATAGTTTGAAGCATGGTTGCTTCTGAAAACGCATTTTTTCTTAAGATCTATATTTTTAATAAGTTCTGCGGTTTCGATCAGCACTTCTTCCGGTGACAAAAGTTCAAATTTCCCGGATACTATATCTTTGAACAGAGGAGCTTCTCTTTCCACCATAAGTGTAAGGAGTCCTACGTAGTCCGGTTCCATTTTGCTTATAAGTTTTCCTGATTCTACCGCATGTTCTCTCCAGTGATCTTTTCCTCCAAGACCTGAAATAAATGTGACAGATGACTGGATGCCTGCATCATTCAGTTTATGGCAGGCCTCTATCATTTCTTCAGGAGTGACTCCTTTTTTTACAGCTTTGAGTATCTCTGCACTTCCGGATTCCACACCCATATATGCTATCCCAAGACCGTTTTCTCTGAGTTCTTTCAGTTCCTGAGGAGTCTTTCTTATTATGTCATGAGGAGCAGCGTATATTCCAACTCTCTGACATTCCGGAAGAGTTGTTTTTATTTTATCAAGTATTCTCATAAGGCTTTCATTTGAAAGCACAAGAGCATCTCCATCTGCCAAAAATACTTTTTCTATATATCTGTATCTTTTTCTCGCAAGGTCAAAGTCTTCAAGTACTTCTTCAATATTTCTGACCCTGAATTTCTTGTCTTTATACATACTGCAGAAAGTGCAGTCATTATGCGCACATCCTATAGTTGCCTGAACGATCAGACTGTATGCCTCGCTTGGAGGTCTGAATACATTGCCTTCATATCTCATGTTCAACTGTTCCTTTCTATCCGGCTACATTTTTTCAGGTGCTTCCATTCCCAGCAGTGAAAGACCGTTAAGAAGAGTCTGTCTTGCAGCATCTACGATCAAAAGTTTTGCTTTCTGTTCTTCTTCATTTTCAACAATGATGTGTTCGTCATGATAGAACTTATTGAACGCCTGAGCAACATCAACTATGTGTCTTGCCACTACGGAAGGCTCATATTTATCTGCCGCATCCTGAACCGCCTGAGGGAATCTCAGTATGAGTTTTGTGAGTTCGTATGCACTGTCCCCAATGATGAAGCCGTAGTCTACATCGTTTGTAAGTTCTACTGTAGCATTTCTGAGAACGCTGCATGCTCTTGCGTGTGTATACTGAACGTAAGGTCCTGTTTCACCTTCAAAGTTGAGGACTTTATCCCAGGAGAATGTGTAATCCTTGATCCTGTTGTTTGAAAGTTCCTGGAATACAACAGCTCCTATACCGACCTGTTTAGCAATAGTATCTATATTGTCTTTTGCAACATTTTTGTCTTTGATTATCTCTGCAGTCTTTTCAACCGCTCTGTTGAGAACGTCTTCAAGGAAAACAACTTTGCCTTTTCTGGTAGACATAGTTCCGTCATCAAGGCTGACAAGACCAAAGTTAATGTGAACACACTGGTCTGCCCAGTCATAGCCCATAAGTTCAATTATCTTGAACCACTGCTGGAAATGCAGATTCTGCTGTGCCGCAACTACATATATATTCTTATCAAAGTTGTAATGTTCTTTCCTGTATACCGCTGCCGCGATGTCTCTTGTGATGTACAAAGTGGAGCCGTCCTTCTTTCTTATAAGCGCCGGGCTCATGTCATATTCTGAAAGATCTACGATCTCAGCTCCATCGGATTTCTGAAGTAGATCTTTCTCTTTCATCATGTCTGTGATCCTGTCCATTTTGTCTGAGTAGAAGCTTTCTCCCGCATACGAATCAAAAGAGATTCCCAGCATGTCGTACACTCTGCTGAATTCCTTTAAGCTTTCTTCTCTGAACCACTTCCAGAGCATTACCTCTTCTTCTTCACCGTCTTCAAGCTTCTTGAATACTTCTCTTGCTTCATCTTCCAGTTCAGGGTGTTCTTCAGCTTCTTCGTGGAATTTTACGTAAAGAGCAAGAAGAGTTTTTATAGGTTCGTTTTCAACTTCTTCTTTATTTCCCCATTTTCTGTATGCCACGATCATTTTACCAAACTGTGTTCCGTAGTCACCCAAGTGGTTGATCCTGACAGTATCATATCCAAGGAAATCATATATTTTATATATGGAATTACCTATAACAGTACTTCTGATATGCCCAATATGGAAAGGTTTAGCAATATTAGGTGAAGAGTATTCAACGATGACTTTTTTGCCTTCGCCTACATTGCTTCCGCCATAGCTGTTCCCTTTTTCTTTGACTTCCTCTAAAGTTGATTTGACTACCGCTTTTTTATCTAAGAAGAAGTTTACATATCCGCCTTTATTTTCAACTTTTTCGAAAATATCTGTTTCGGCCAGTGAACCTGCAATGCCTTCCGCAATGAGGTTAGGTGCTTTTCTCATAGTTTTTGCCAATTTAAAACAAGGGAATGCAAAATCTCCCATTTCGCTGTTTGGAGGGATCTCTATCATTCCTATTATCTCTTCAAGAGTTAATCCTTCAGTATTTTTTTCCAGTTCCTGTGCAACCTGCTGTTTAAAGTCTATCATTTTAAAACCTCTTTTCTATATATCCTGTTCTGTAAGAACTTTTATGCCTTTGCTTTTTAAAAGCGCCGCCGTCACTCCGTCTCCCGGGATTAGCCGGTCTTGGAAGCTTCCATCGTATACCGTTCCGGCTCCACAGGATGGGCTTTTTGACTTAAGCACTGCCATTATCTCTTCGCCTTCCTCAGCAGCTTCGATAATGTCCTCGAGAGCGAAATAAGCTCCTGCTACAAACTCCTGTGTAACATCGGTCCCGTCTTCACTTACTACTGCCGCCTTGCCTGTCAGGACCTCATTTCCGGTCCCTCCCACCATTTCCGCCGGTACTCTTGGCGTTTTCAATCCTCCGGATGTTTCCGGACAGATCATAATATAGGAATGATCCTCAACAAATGCGGCAACTTTTTCATTATAATTATTTCCACCGTTATACTTGCAGTTTTCTCCAAGCAAACAGGCGCTTACAACATATAACATACCTTGCTACTTCAGCAGAAGAACTGTTACTCCTGCCCCTCCTTCATTTATCATCCCCGGTCTGAATTTGTCTACATGTTTGTTTTTCTTAAACAAATCTTTGAGTCCTTCTCGCAGTACACCTTCTCCTTTCCCGTGGATTATAGTGACCTGCTTCAATCCAGCCATAAACGCATCATCTATATACTTATCTACCATGACTTCCGCCGCATCCAGATTGTTTCCTCTTACATCAAAACTGGTGCTTACATTAGCAGTTTTTTCCTTGTACATAGATGCGTATTTTGTTTTCACCTTTTTTTCTTCCGGTGCATCTTTTACCTTTTGAAGATCCTTCGCATTTGCATTGACCTTCATAAGACCCACCTGAACTGTAAGATCACCCTTGCTGTCAGGAGGCGTCAATACCGTACCTTCCTGATCTATATTCACAAGGTAAACATAAACCCCCGGCTTCAGGTCGCTCATTTTTATAGGGTTCTTGTTTTCCTTTTCGTCTATAGTCTGGGCATAGTCCTTAGACTTTCCTTTGACTCTTCTTCGGACATCTTCTATCTTTCTGTTTCTTGTCTTCGAATCGTTGATCTTTTCCAGTTCTCTCAGTTCTTTATATACCGAGTCAGAGAAATCTTTCATTTCTTTTACCATGTCTCTTGCTTCTTCCTTAGCCCGACTCAGTATTTTCTCTTTTTGAACAGCAAATTTTTCTTTCTGCCTTTCAAGATCCTCTCTCATCTTTTTGAGCTCGATATTTATAAGGATAGCTTCATCCCGCTCTTCTTCGGCTCTCTTTTTGTCCATATTTATCTCTGTGATAAGATCTTCAAACTCTATATCGCCTTTTTCAAGAAGATTCCTTGCTTCTTCTATTATGCTTGACGGCAGACCCAGCTTTTCTGAAATCTCGAAAGCATTTGATTTACCTGCCATGCCTATTATCAGCTTATATGTCGGACTGAGTGTATCCACATCAAATTCCATACAGCCGTTCTCTACCCCTCGAGTAGTCAAAGCATATTTTTTAAGCTCTGTATAATGAGTGGTCGCCATAGTCTTTGCGCCTCTGCCTATCAAGTGATCCAGCACTGAGATCGCAAGAGCCGCACCTTCTGTAGGGTCTGTTCCTGCTCCCAGCTCATCAAGAAGCACCAGGCACCCAAGACCTGCTTTGCTTACTATATCAACTATATTCTTCATATGAGACGAGAATGTACTTAAGCTCTGCTCAATGCTCTGCTCATCCCCTATGTCTGCAAACACTTCTTTGAAAACAGTCATCCTGCTTCCGATCTCTGCAGGGATATGAAGCCCCGCCTGAGTCATCAGCACCATAAGACCTACGGTTTTAAGAGTAACGGTCTTACCCCCTGTATTAGGCCCGGTGATCACCAGAGTATCATAGTCTTTGCCAAGGCTCACACTCATAGGCACTACTTTTTTTCTGTCTATGAGAGGATGACGTCCTTCTTTTATTATTATATATCCGTCGTCATTCAGCACCGGTTCTATAGCTTTCATCTGAAGAGCCAGTTTTGCTTTCGCGAAGGCAAAATCCAGTTTTATAAGGATATCCTGATTTGCTATGATCCCCGGAGCCTGCATTGCCACCATCGCTGACAGCATATGAAGTATCCTTGCTATTTCCGCTTCCTCTTTTAGCTGAAGTTCCCTCATTTCATTATTGAGATTAACTATGGCCTGAGGTTCTATGAACAAAGTAGCTCCTGTGGATGACTGGTCATGTATTATACCAGACACTCTGGCTCTGTGTTCCTGTTTTACAGGTATTACATATCTGCCTTGCCTTATAGTTATTATACTGTCCTGAAGGATATCTTTATTGTCTCTGGACTGAATGATATGACTCATTTTTGCTCTGAGTTCTTCATTCTTTCTGATCATAGCTTTTCTGATGCTTCTCAGTTCAGCACTTGCTCCATCCGCTATCTGCTCCTCAGAAAGTATACATCTGTCTATCTCTTCCTCTTCTTTTCTGCAAACGGTTATCCCTGCGGCATAATCCGCTATAACACCGCCCACATTGATATCTGTTTTTAAATGGGATGCTATGTTTCGCGCAGTATAAAGATTCTGCTTTATCTCCAGCAGCTCTTTTGGAGAAAGTGTTCCGTCTTTTTCCGCAAACTTCACATAAGGAAGGATATCATTGATCCCTCCAATAGGAATAGTGCCCTTCTGGATTATTACAGATACAGCTTCTGTGGTCTCCTTCTGCATGTCTTCGATCTTATAAGGATCGTCCGACGGTTCGAGGGTCAGCGCCAGTTTTTTTGCTGCTCTCGACACAGCCTGCTCCGCAAGCAGTTCCCTAACTTTATTAAATTCTAAAATCTTTAACGATCTTTCGTTCATATCTAGCCTCTGCTCTTTTTATTGTGTCTGCTGTTTCTTCTGTTTCTGCTATATCCGGCAGACCTTATCACCTTTTTTGTTCTTTCTATCTCAGCCGCACTTTCCGGATCTATATCCTCAAATTCTGGCGGTATAAAAAGCTGCATCTGAAGATTTGTATTCTTCAAATGATCTATTTCTTCTTCTAACTCTTTTACTCTTTCTTTCAATAAACGATTTTCCGCGTCAAGCTCTACTGCATTTTGCTTCACCGCTTCATAATCTTCTTCTATACTTAATATTTCTTCTCTCGCTCCTACGTATTCCTGTCTTGCATTTCTGAATCCGTCTTTAGCTTCGTTCCAAAGCTTATTGTATCCTTCGATCTCTTTATCTTTTTCCTTTATTACTTCCAGCGCTTCATCTCTGTCTGCTTTCAGTTTATAAAGATCCTCTGCGATGTTCATAGCCGTCAATGTCAGTATGTCTGCAGTGACCGGATAATCTCTGCCTCCAAGGAGCATTTCGAGTTTCTCATCAACATACCTTGCGCAGCGAATGATGTCCCCGCGAGAAGCCTCTCCGGAAATATTATACTTTTTTCCATATACACTTACTTTTACGGAATTTATCTTATTGCTTCCCACAGAACACACCTCCATTCGTTAGTTGTAACTTTTATTATACAATCTTTCTGCTTATTATGGCAATACCAATATTGTTCCGCATCAGCATAAGCCTATGTAAAGTGTACTTGACATATTTCTTTAGAAATGCTACTATATGATTGTAAAGTATGCTTTACATTCTGCGCAGTTTTATTTATAAGGGGTTGATGATATGAAAAACCGGATCGAAGAGATCCGAAAGGAAAAAGGGATAAAGCAGGAAGATTTTGCTAAGATAATGGGGGTGTCGAGACAGACTATAAGCTCCCTTGAGACAGGGCGTTATAACCCTTCTATATTCCTCGCTTATAAGATAGCTCATTATTTCGAAATGACTATTGAAGAAGTCTTTATTTTTGATGAAGAATAAACGGATAGGAGGTAAATCAAATGGGAAACAAAAAATTGATCACCAGCATTTTGACCATAATTGTAGGCACAGCTCTGCTTATAGCCTCTTACGTAATGGAGAGCTATGACTACTGGCCTACACTAGGCGGAGCGGTTTTAGTCGTTGGTATTGTACATTTTGCAAGAGCATTGAAGTATAAAAAAGACGCTTCTTACAGAGAAAACATCGATATACAAGAAAAAGATGAAAGAAACAGGTATATTTCTATGAAAGCTTGGGCCTGGTCCGGATACATCTTCGTTTTTTTATCTGCAGCGGCTCTCATTGCCTTTAAATTAACAGGCTACGAATCTCTTTCTATGTTCTGCGCAACTGCAGGCGGGCTGCTCCTGTCTTTCTACGTGATCCTGTACCTTATACTAAGCAAAAAATATTGATATTTCTAAAAAACAAAAGGCGGTCATTTTAAAATGATCGCCTTTTATAATGCTGTTATTCTTCTCTGAGGGATGCTCCGAATGCTTCGTTAAGAGCTGCCAGGATCTTCTTATGAGGTCCTGCGATCTCTTCATCAGTAAGAGTCTTTGTAAGATCTCTGTATCTGAGGGAGTATGCCATGCTCTTGCATCCTTCTGCGACCTGTTTTCCTTTATAGATATCGAAGAGTTCTACTCTTTCAAGGAGTTCTCCTCCGTTTTCTTTGATAACTTTAATGATATCTCCTGATTCCACTTCATCTTTTACTACAAGGGCAATATCTCTGTCCATTGCAGGATACTTAGGGATAGGTTTATAAAGTATTTCAAGATCGCAAAGAGCAAATAATTTTTCAAAATCAAGCTCAGCAACATATACTCTTTCCGGGAGATTATACTGTTCAACTACCGCTGATGAGATCTCTCCGAATACACCTATAAGCTCTCCGTCCTTTGATACAGAAGCGCATCTTCCCGGATGGAATGTCTTGATCTCTTTTTCTGCTTTATATTCTTCTCCTTCGATACCAAGTTCAGCAAGGAGTGATTCCACTACGCCTTTTAATCCATAGAAGTCGCAGTCTTTTCCATACATACCTATGGATAAAGCCTTTGGTTCCTGTGGAAGTCCTTCAGGTGTTTTGAATGCATTAAGGAAGAGTCTTCCCAGTTCGAAAGCTTCTACCTTAGGGATATATCTTGCGTTGTTTCTTTCGAGAACTTCCAGCATGTTAGGGATAAGCGTAGTTCTCATAACGCTGTTTTCTTCACCGAGAGGATTGATGAGTTTGACGAAGTCTCTCTTGTAGCTGTTTTCGTCTACTAAGATCTTGTCTACTCCCCTTGGGCTTACGAAGGAATATGTCTGGATCTCGCTAAGGCCCATTCCCATGAGTTTGTCCTTAATGAGGTCTTCGATCTCTCTTTCAGGAAGTTTAGCTGCCACTTCTGCACCGGCAGGAAGTGTTGACGGATGATTATCATATCCGTAGATCCTTGCAACTTCTTCTACATAATCTATTTCTTCAAGAAGGTCGAATCTTACAGTTGGAGGAGTTGCTGTCATCACGTCTCCCTCAGCCTCAACTTTGATCTCAAGTTTTTCAAAGATATTCTTCATATCTTCTGTTGTAAGATCGATACCGAGAAGTCCGTTTACTCTTTCTGTTCTTACTTTTGTTGTTACAGCCTTGAGTTCTTCAGGATATACATCCACTGCACCTTTGATGACTGTTCCTGCGCCCAGCATTTCTACGAGCTGACATACTCTGTCCGCTGCTGTTCTGCAAAGATTTGCATCAACGCCTTTTTCAAATCTTGCTGAAGCTTCTGTTCTCATTCCCAGTCTCTTAGCTGTTCTTCTTGTTCCGTCCGGATCGAATCTTGCAGCTTCGATAAGGATAGTCTGTGTGTCATCTTCGATTTCTGAGTTGAGACCGCCCATTATGCCGGCAAGAGCAATGCCCTTCTTAGCATCTTTAATAAGGAGGCTGTCTTTATCGAGGATCCTTTCTGCTCCGTCAAGAGTTACGAATTTTTCTCCTTCTTCCGCAACGTCAACTATGATCTTTCTGCCTTCAACTGTATTGATGTCGAATGCATGAAGAGGTGTGCCGTATTCCAGCATTACATAGTTTGTGATATCTACGATGTTGTTGATAGGTCTAACACCTGCAGCCATAAGTCTCTTCTGCATCCACCATGGTGATGGGGCAACTTTAACATCTTTTACGGCTCTTGCAACGTATCTGCTGCAAAGATCTGATCTTTTGATCTCAACATCTATATAATCTTTAATGTCATCTACTTCATTATTGATAACAATCTCAGGGTATTTGAGAGGTCTTTCAAATACTGCTGAAGCTTCTCTTGCCATACCGATCATGCAGAGACAGTCAGGTCTGTTAGGAGTGATCTCGAAATCAACTACATCTTCTTCTACCTGGTACTTTTCTGCAAAATCTGCGCCCATTTCAAATCCAAGATCTTCCAGGATCCAAATGCCGTCCCTCATTGTTACAGGGATAACCTTGTCTTCGCATCCCAGCTCTTCAGGAGAACAGAGCATCCCGTTTGATTCAAGGCCTCTGAGTTTTCCTTTTTTGATCTTTCTTCCATCAGGAAGCACGCCGCCGTGAAGGATAACAGGTACAACTGCGCCTTCTGTCACATTGTCTGCTCCTGTTATGATCTGGAGCACTTCTGTTCCTACATCTACCTGGATCACAAACAGCTTGTCTGCATCAGGGTGTTTTTCTACTTTTACAGCTCTGCCAAGAACGATGCCCTTGATACCGCTTAATACTTTGTAAGCTTCTTCAATGTTTGAGCCGGACATTATCATTCTGTCACAGTATTCATTCAGCTGTATATCTTTTAAATCTATATATTCGTTAAGCCAACTGATAGGTACTAACATCCTTAATCCTCCTACTTGAACTGTTCTATGAAACGCATATCGTTTTCATAAAGAAGTCTGATATCGTCGATCTCATACTTTAACATAGCAACTCTTTCTACGCCCATACCGAAAGCAAAGCCGCTGTATTTTTCTGTATCGATACCGCCAACTTTAAGTACGTTTGGATGAACAAGGCCTGCTCCGAGGATTTCGATCCATCCGCTTCCTTTACATACACTGCATCCTTTACCGCCGCATTTGAAGCATGATACGTCAACTTCAGCAGAAGGTTCTGTGAATGGGAAATGGTGCGGTCTAAGTTTTGTCTTTGTTTCAGGGCCAAAGAGCTTTTTAACGAAAGCGTCTAATGTACCTTTAAGATCAGCCATTGTGATGCCTTCTCCTACAACAAGACCTTCAACCTGATGGAACATTGGTGAATGTGTAGCATCAGGTGTGTCACATCTGAAACATCTGCCCGGTGAAATGATCTTGATAGGCGGTTCCTGAGATAAAAGTGTTCTGATCTGCACTGTTGATGTCTGTGTTCTGAGAAGAACATTTTCCTGATCTTCGATATAGAATGTATCTGTAAGGTCTCTGGAAGGATGATTCTGAGGTGCATTAAGTCCGTCGAAATTGTTGAATACAGTTTCTACTTCAGGGCCGTCTGCAACACTGAATCCCATAGACATAAATATCTTTGTGATCTCGTCTATAGTAACGCTGATAGGGTGTTTTGCTCCCAGTTTTCTCTGAGTTCCCGGAACTGTAACGTCAAGAGTTTCTTCTTTGATCTTAACGTCTTTTTCCGCCGCTTTCACAGCTGCAGCTGCATCTGCGATCATTGTTTCGATGCTTTCTCTTACTTCGTTTGCAATTTTACCTACTATAGGTCTTTCTTCTTTTGACAGGCTTCCCATGGATTTGAGTATCCCTGTAAGCTGTCCTTTTTTTCCGAGATAATCAACTCTTATCTTCTCAATATCTTCTTTAGTAGAAGCATTTGCAATATTCTGTTTTGCACTCTCCAGTATTGCTTTTAATTGCTCTTGCATGAGGACTTCCCCTTTCAATTTATTTATCTAACGCAGTTTTCTGCATATTTTTCTGTCTTAATGATTCGTACATTAGTATGGATGATGCCACTGCCGCATTGAGGGATTCTGTCTTTCCTTCCATAGGTATCCCTGCAGTCAGATCCGCACATTCGAATATCTCCCGGCTTACTCCCGAAGCTTCATTTCCTATAATAATAGCAGTATCACGAGCTATGTCAATATTATAATAGTAGACTTTGCTCCTTGGATCTGTGCACACTATCTTTTTCCCGCCTTTTTTCATCATGCTGACCAGTTCATCACCTGATTCCGCATAAAATACCGGCATTCTCATCAAAGCGCCAGCCGCAGCTCTGGATACCTTTCCACTGTATAGATCAGCTGTGCCTTTTATAACTATAATAGCTTCAAATCCTGCTGCTTCAGAGGTCCTTACTATAGTGCCTATATTCCCCGGATCAGCAACTCTGTCCAGTACTATAAAATTCGCTCCCGGTTTTGTTAATACACTTCTGTCCCATTCGGGTTTTTCTGCCACCGCAAGGATACCCTGAGGAGTTTCTGTTCCTGATAAGGAAGAAAACAATCTGTCGTCTACACTGTAAACCGGGATCCCTTTATCTTCAAGTCTGTGAATGATATCTTCTGCCCCTTCAGATCTGGTGAACCAGTCACTGTATACAGCGAATTCCAGTTTGATGCTTTCATCAAAAGCTTCCTGAAGTACTGTAGGCCCTTCAATAACGAATCTTGATAATCGGTCTCTGTACTTTTTAGCCTCCAGCTGTTTCATCCTCTTTACTATAAAATTGTCTTTTGAAGTTATCCTTGTGGCCATAACTATGTGCCCTTTCACAAAAATCAGGGACAGACTAAATGGTCTGTCCCTAATACCTGTCCAAAATTAACTTAGTCTGTTCCTATATGCTTGTCCTGTCTTAGAATCCTTTTGGTGATAAGAAGTCAGGAATAGGAAAATCGTTGTCCTGTTTTGTATGTACTTCACCAGGTGCAGATTCTTTGCCGATATTTCCGAAAATAGACATTGGTCCATCTTCGCTCTTATCTTCAAATCCTGTTGCGATAACTGTGATCCTGAGTTCATCCTTCATATCATCCTTAGTTGAGAAACCGAAGATGATAGATGCATCTCTGTCAGCAGCCTGCTCAATGATTTCAGCAGCCTGATTAACTTCTAACATACTGAGGTCTTCCCCGCCGCATACGTTAAGAAGTATAGCTTTTGCACCGTTGATAGATGTTTCAAGCAATGGACTTTCGATCGCACTTTTAACAGCTTCTTCAACACGATTGTCTCCGGAACCGCTTCCAAGACCCATATGTGCAATACCTTTGTCCTGCATGATGGATTTAACGTCAGCAAAGTCGAGGTTGATGATACCTGATTCAGAAATAAGGTCTGTAATGCCCTGTACACCAAGTCTGAGGATATCGTCTGCTCTGTTAAATGCATCTTTTACTGAAGTTGTTCTTTCTGATATCTGGAGCAGTTTATCATTAGGAACAACAACGAGAGAGTCAACATGCTGTTTTAAAAGCTTGATACCTTCTTCAGCATTGTCTCTTCTTCTTTTACCTTCAAATGTGAAAGGTTTTGTTACTACGCCTACTGTAAGTACGCCTAATTCTTTTGCGATCTTAGCAATGAGAGGTGCAGCGCCTGTTCCTGTTCCGCCGCCCATACCTGCTGTAATGAATACCATATCTGATCCTGAAATGATATTTGTTACTTCTTCAACGCTTTCTTCAGCAGCCTTCTGGCCAACTTCCGGATTTGCGCCTGCGCCGAGACCTTTTGTAAGTTTTTCGCCTATCTGGATCTTTGTTTCAGCATTAGATCCTATAAGCGCCTGTCTGTCAGTGTTGACTGCAACAAAATCCACTCCTTGCAGATTTCTTTCTATCATTCTATTTACAGCATTGTTTCCACCACCGCCAACACCAATAACTTTGATTTTTGCTAAATTTCCCTGATTTTCTTCGAATTGCAACATAAAAAGTAACCTCCTGTTACCGTATATATGTCAGTAGTATAACATAAATAAAAACCTTTTGCTACGTAAAAAAATGAAAATTTATTCACTTTTTTTGTTAATATGCTTTTCTATAACCATACGTCTTATAGCAGCGAAATTGTTGAACAGTCTTCCGCCAAACACGATTATAGCTGCGTAATAAAGCGGCACTCCCAGTTTATCACCCAGCCAAGCCAGCAGAGCCGCCAAAGCCGCATTGCATATGAAGCCGGATACAAATATAAGAGTGTTATATTTGCCTTCCATGTGGGATCTCAATGCTCCCACTACAGAATCCAACGCCGCAAGCAGACCTACGGTTATATAAAAAGACAATGCCACCGGATAAGCTACATCCAAAACGAGTCCAAGCACTATACCTCCTGCCAGGCCCGCAACAATAGCGACAAACATCTATTGTACCTCCTCTTTTGTCATCATATAATTGATCGTTAAACTTCCTTTATATGCAGGTACGATAACTGAATCAAATTTTTCTACATTGAATATCAGCCCATACTGTAAAAGCAGAGACCCGTATCCACCCGGGATCGTCATTGCAGAATGGAGCATTGACGGATCTCCTACAGCATTGATGTAAAACGGTCTAGCATGCGTTCTGCCGTTTATCTTCACGGTATGGCCGGAGCAGGATACTTCCGTTGAAGGTATATATCTTTCTCCGTTTATAGAGATGGCTTCCGCTCCCGATTTGATCAATTCATTTATTATTATCATGATATCAAGATCGTGAACTATGATATCATTAGCATTTTCCCATTCGTACAGGTCTCTTACTCCGTCATCCAGAAATATGGTTATCCCCGGTCCTTGAACCTGGGTAAAACCTGCCAAAAGTTTCGTATCGTTATAATTAGCTTCTACCTGCTCTATTATTTCAGACTGAGATATCCTCTCATCCTCATAAAGAGAAAGGGTATGCTGTGTCTCATTGATAAGCTCCTGTATCCTTGCGATCTCTTCTTTTTCAGCCGCCATGGATACTTCGTTGTCTGCCAGAACTTTTGCAGAGACAAACGCATGCTCACTGTCAGTGTTTTTTGTCTGAACCGCGAGACATGTTCCCAACACGAAACAGAAAATGAATATCCCTATGACTTTTGCTTTGCTATTCATAGTATCACCTACTCAACAGTTTCAGCATAGTCAAAAGTGATCACTCCTGAATATCTTGGTATATCCACTTTTTCTTCCTGTGTAAGAGTTACCTTAAGACCATACTCATTCTGCATGGAGTACAGTATACCGTATCTGATGCTGAGAGTGGATTCCAGCGTTGACGGATTTCCTATAGCTTTCACTTCATACGGAGGAGCTGTAGGCACTCCATTAATGTTGATATTATTTCCGGCCAGGCTTATTTCCGTATACGCAGTTATCCTCTGATCATTTATGGAAATAGCCTCTCCTCCGGCTTCTCTTATCTTATTTACCAAGACCAGCAACAGTTCATAATTGTAGGTTATAACACTGTCCTGAGCCACTCCCGGCTGAGCTTCCGGATCGTCGATCTTGACCACTACTCCTTTTCCGGTAACATCGGTAACTCCTGCTGCCATTTTGTATCTGTCGATTTCCTGCTGTTTTTCCTGAAGCACAGTGTCTTCGTTAGTTGCTTCACTTTCATACTCTTTTACTTTGGCTTCAAGATCATTGAGTTCTTTAAGCAGGCTTTCTTTCTCATCTTTTAACTGATTCAGTTCTGCAGCTGATGCCTGAGCCTGCGCCAATGAGATCATTCCTCCCGCATAGCTTCCTGTCTGAGCAGTCGTCTTTATTTGAAGCGCAATAAGAAAGCCTATAGCCAGCGTAAGTATAAAAATAAGTATATATCCCGAAATACGCCTTTTTTTATTGTTGATCATAACTTTTTAATACTCCTCTTTTATTCGATCTTCGGGCTGAAAGAGATATACCCGTTATCTCCTATATAAATAGTTGCACGTTCTATCTTCTGAGTGCTCAATGAATAAAGTATCTCATTGAGCTCGGTGATGTATTTCATAAGATTATCATATGAGCCTTCGCAGACTATTGTTTTACTGAAATATACCCTCATCAGCGGATCTCTGAAAGAAACCTTGTAAACATTAAGCCCTTTTTCTTTGAGCGCATCTGCCAGTTTCATTGCCAGTTTAAAATTCTTGTCATCCTCTGCCGCAAATGCTTTTCCGAAAGACAGCTCATCAGGGACAAACCCTTCTACTATTTTTAATCCCCCTGCATCATTGCTTTTTTCAAGCATCACATATTCATCATCCAGATACACGAAAAAACCGCCAAAGTATACCGCATACTGCGGGATCCTTTCTGCCACCGTGATCTTGAGTGTGTTAGGAAACTGTTTGGTGATCTTGGCAGACTTGATATAAGGAAGTTTTTCAAGGTTAGACCTGATATCTTTGTCAGAAACAGACAGCAGACCTTCCCCTGTCACAGCGCCGGATGTTTCAAGCACAGTAACGGTGTCATAATGGGTGTTTCCTTCTACTATTATAGTTTCTATATCCGCATACCCTTTTTTATCAATAAAGATAAGCACGCCAAAAGCCAACACGGCAGCTAATATCAGGATCACCAGTGTTAAAAATATCCTCCTTCTTCTTCTGCGCTTTTTTCTCCTTACAGCTTGTCTTTTTTCAAGCTCCGCAGGATCTCTCTGAGGTTTTTCTACAGCATTGCTGTTAACGTATTCTTCTATTTCATTAAAATCGTTGTAGTTGTTGTAATTTCCCATGTTCCTTTGATGTTATCGTTACTTCAAAAACTCTTCCAATTCATTATAGATCTTTTCTGCCGCATCTGTTTTTGCTAAAGACTTGCTGTTCTTTTCCATATTTCTTAAAATATCAGAGTTAGAACGCATCTGAGATATCACTGCAATAACAGACTCATCATTCAGGTCTTTTTCTTCGATAAGCACTGCAGCGCCTTTATCAGACATGACTCTTGCATTGAAATACTGATGGTTGCCTGTTACATACGGTGACGGTATAAGTATCGCCGGTTTTCCGCAAGCCGTCAGTTCTGCCACTGTAAGAGCCCCTGCTCTGCTTATGATCACATCCGAAGCTCCCATATACTCAGGCATATTTTCAATATATTCAAAAATCCTAACGTTTTCTTTAAGTTCTCCTACGGTCTGCGCAAGTTTCTCTTCTATTGCTTTATAATGTATCTTCCCTGTGACAAAGAATATAGATACACCATCTACTCCGTTGAAAACCTCTATCATCTTTGTCATGAGTTCATTGATCCTTGGAGATCCCAGACTTCCACCAAAACACAGCACCACCATTTCACCGTCTTTGATCTTAAGCCTGTCTCTGGCAACTTTTTTGTCGCTCATAACAAATCCTCTTCTTAAAGGATTTCCGGTAAGATACATATCCTTTTCTCTT
>JAFQKJ010000104.1 GCA_017397005.1 Bacillota bacterium | reverse complement strand
ATCATTTTTTAAAATATTTTCAAAAATTTTGTTAAAAATTTCTTCAATATGATAGAATAACGACAATATATTGTATAAGGTGATTATAATGCTTGAGAGAATAGAAAACAAGTGGGGACGAGTAGATATTGAAAGACCTGTTGTTGCAAAAATAATCAAAGAAGTTATCCTTGCTCATAAAGAAGTATACGGTATAACTGATGCAAAAGGTCACAGATCCTCATTTTTGTCAAAATTTACTTTTGATAAGGACGCAAACTATATCAAAATAAAAAAAGATAAAGAAGGAATAATAGATATCGAGATAAACTTGATACTTTATTTCGGTGTGTCGATTTCTCTTGTTACAAGAAGCATTATCGATAAGATCAGAGACAGGCTTTTGGAATATATGGATCTGGAACCAAACAGCATTACTGTTCACATAGTAGGCTTAAAATCTAAAAAAGTTTTAGAAAGAGATCTGGTCATAAAGGGTTAGAGGATAGATTATGATAAACAGTATGAATACACCGTTGACAGAATTTAAGGGTATCGGACCTAAAAAGTCTCAGCTGTTCAGCAGACTGGGGATTTTTGATGTGGAAGATGCTCTTTATTCTTTTCCGAGGGGATACGAAGACAGAAGAAATGTTAAGAGTATTTCTTCGCTTGAAGCGGAGGAAGAAGCTATGGTGCTGGGTACTGTGGCAGCTGTTAAAAAAGGAAGATATGTAAGAGGGAGAAAGCGTACTACAAGGTTTTTGATAAAAGATGAGACAGGAACTATGGAAGTTCTGTTTTTTAATGCGGGATATTTGGAAAAGAACATTAAAACAGGAGATAAATACTGGTTTTTTGGAAAAATCAATAAAAACGGCGGCAGTATTGCCATGATGCATCCAAGTTTTGGAAAAGCAGATGAAGAAGATTTTAATGGCGATATCCTTCCTGTATATCCTCTTACATCAGGACTCACACAGGGAGAACGCAGAAAACTATCGGCAAATGCTCTTAAATACGTGGACGAGTCTTTAGAAGTGCTGAATGAAAATATACGGCGTTCTAATCAGCTTTGCGGAATAGAGTATGCATTAAAGAATATTCATTATCCGGAGGACGAACGTCATATGAGAGTTGCTAAATACAGACTGATATTTGAGGAACTTCTGCTGTTCAGTCTAGGGATACTTATGATGAAAAACAAGTTTTTGGAAAGAAAAGCAGGATTTGTTATGAGCAAAGTGCCTTATGTAAGTGTATTCTGCGCAGATCTTCCTTTTGGACTCACATCGGGACAGAAAAAAGCTGTAGAGGATATCAGTAATGATATGTCTTCGGGCAAAAGAATGAATCGCCTGATCCAGGGAGATGTTGGAAGCGGAAAGACCGTAGTAAGCGCTGCTGCAGCCTATAAAGCCATTAAAAACGGATATCAGGCAGCAATAATGGCTCCTACCGAAATACTGGCATATCAGCATTATGATACATTCAAAGATTTTTTTGATGATAAAGGAATAACAGTAAAAATACTGAATTCAAGCACATCTTCCAATGAAAGAAAAGAGACTCTTGAAATGTGTGAGGATGGAAGAGCAGATATTCTCATAGGTACTCATGCGGTCTTTGGAAAAGATGTTAGATTTAAAGATCTCGCACTTGTAGTGACAGATGAGCAGCATAGATTCGGAGTAGCGCAAAGAGAGGCTTTAAATGCCAAAGGAAGAAACCCTCATATCATGGTCATGACAGCTACACCTATACCAAGAACCTTAGCTCTTATTATGTACGGAGATATGGATGTGTCGGTGATCAGTGATAAACCTTTGGGAAGAAAAGAAATAATTACAAAGGTATTCAGAGGTGACGAAAGAGAGAATGCATACAGGCTGGTGATGGATCAGATAAAAAAGGGTCATCAGGCTTACATAGTCACTCCTTTAATAGAAAGTTCCGAAAACATAGATGTCAGAAGTTCGGAGGAAGTATTTGAAGAGGCAAAGGAATACTTCGGAGAGTATAAGATCGCCCTTCTTCACGGGAAGATGAAACAGGAAGAAAAAGACAGGATAATGAATGATTTTAAAGAAGGAAATATCCAAGTACTTGTTTCAACTGTAATAATAGAAGTGGGAATAAATGTGCCTAACGCTACTGTTATGGTGATAGAGAATTCAGAAAGATTCGGTCTTGCTCAAATGCATCAGCTTAGAGGCAGAGTTGGCAGAGGCAGCGAACAGTCATTCTGTATCCTTGTTCTGGATAAAGATACCGATGTTGCTGTGAAAAGAGCTGAAGCCATGGAAAGCTTCAGTGATGGTTTCATAATTGCCGAAAAAGATCTGGCTTTAAGGGGAACCGGGGAATTTTTTGGCACCAGACAACATGGAATACCGGATATGAGGATAGCGGATGTTGTAAAGCATTCAAAAATTCTAAAAAAAGCCATGGAAGAAGCAGGAAGGATAGTAGAAAAAGACAGTTTACTGGCAAACGAAGAGCACAGAAAAATGAAGGAAAGGATATTCTCGTTATACGGAGAAGAAGAGCCGAGACTTTAAAAGGCAAAATCCTATCAATCTCGCCATTAATTACAATTAATAGTTTTTATCCGACAGGGTAAATTAATAGCGTAAGGAGGTGAGAAAATGGGTAAAGAAATCAAAGCAAGAGCTAAGTCAGGTCTTGAAAACTTAAAGTATGAAACAGCCAGCGAACTTGGCCTTTCAAACTATCAGAACATGGATAAAGGCGAATTAACTGCAAGACAGAACGGTTATGTAGGCGGATATATGACTAAGAAATTAGTTGAAATGGCTGAAAATCAGTTAGCAGGCAGATAAATATATTGAATTTTCAAGGGATTGGGTCTGTTTTAAGACGACAGACTCAGTCCTTTGTTATTTTTCCTTAATTTACAAAATCAACTTAATTCGATTTTCTTCTTGATATGGGCATTGATACTGTGATAAAATTACACGAACAGGAGGTAGAAGCTATGAGAGTCATCGGAGGAGAGTTAAGAGGAAAAAGATTAATTACTCCAAAAGACGAGTCTGTAAGACCTACCACTGACAGAGTCAAAGAATCAATGTTTAATCTTATTTACGACTATATCGATGAGGATACTGTGGTTTACGATTTATTTTCGGGAACCGGAGGTCTTGGAATAGAGGCATTGAGCAGAGGCGCTGCCAAAGTTTTCTTTTGCGACAAGAGCAGGGAAAGTTACAACATTACAAAGCAAAATATCAACGACTGCAGGCTGAATAACAAAAGCAAGCTGGTTTTTGGAAATTACAAAAAAGCCCTTGCGGAATTTGAAGAGAAAGCAGATCTTGTTTTTCTTGATCCGCCTTATGGACTGGATCTGTGGAAAACCTGTACGGATGAGCTTATCGCTCAGGACAAGCTTAATGAAGAGGCCGTGATCGTAATGGAACACGGGGTGGAAAACGAGCTTACTGATCTGCATGAGGCTCTTAGCCTGATCAAAGAAAGAAAATACGGTGCTATAGCGATATCTATTTATTGTTACAGTACTCTGAGTGAGGAAGAATGAAAAAAATACTCTATTCGGGAACTTTTGATCCTCTTACAAAGGGTCACCTTGATTTAATTAAAAGAGGTTCTAAACTGGCTGATGAACTTATCGTAGGCATAATCAGAAACCCAAACAAAAATCCTATGTTTTCTATAGAAGAAAGAAAACAGATGATAGAAGCTGAGATCGCTGATCTGCCTAATGTTAAAGTAGATTGTTTTGAAGGACTTTTGGTGGACTATGTCCGTGAAAACAATATAGATGCTGTTCTAAGAGGACTCAGAGCTACTATGGATTTCGAATACGAAATACAGATGGCACAGGTAAATGCCAAGCTTCATAAAGACATGGAAACGATTTTCCTGATGACAGATGAGAGATATTCTTATATCAGTTCCAGTGTGGTAAGAGAAGTTTATGCCCTTGGGGGCGAGATTATAGATTTGGTTCCAAACAAAATTTACGATTACATGATAAATTATAAAAAATGATGGGGGTTTGAAAATGAAAGTATTACAGTTATTGGAAGAGCTTGAAGAAATCGCGGAAAACAGTTCGAAAGTACCTCTTACAGGAAAATCACTTGTAGATACTGAAGATATTCTTGAGATCATCAAGGAGATCAGGATCGAGCTTCCGGAAGAACTGCAGAGAGCGCAGTGGATCAATGATGAAAGAAACAGACTTATAAGTGAGGCTGAAAATGAAAGAAGCATCATGCTGGCAGATGCAAGAGCACAGGCTGATGCTATGATAGACAGAGATGACATCACAAACAGAGCAAGAGTTAAAGCAGAAGAAATAATTTCAAATGCTGACCTTCAGAGCAGAAATCTCAAAATGCGTACATATGAATATCTCGACAATGTAATGAATTCAATGCTTGAAAGAGTTGAATATGCAGGCAGAGTTTATATGAACGAAATGTATGACAATCTCAGAAAATCTTTTGATCAGATCACAGAAACACTTACAGATAATAAATCAGAGATCAACAATCTCGCATATCAGGAAAGTGTAAAGGGAAGAACAAGAGATACTCTTGATGAAAACTTCCTTCCTATCGAAAGAGACGAAGACGACGAAGAATAAACTGTAAATAACGGACCGAAAGGTTCGTTATTTTTTTACCGGCACCCTCATATTAATTAGTAAATCGGTATGTTTTTTCGGAAAGAGGGTGTATTTTTGTATAAAAACTTTACAGCGGTATTTTTTAGTACGGCTTTTGCTTTAATGATGATATTATTTCCTTCGACCAGTGTCAATGCGGTTTCTGATGCGCTAAAGCTGTGGGCGTTGACCGTGGTCCCGTCTCTGCTCCCCTTTTTT
>JAFQKJ010000103.1 GCA_017397005.1 Bacillota bacterium | reverse complement strand
TGCTGTAGGTATATATCTGTCGTTTTGTGAGTTCAAAGTGATAACCAAAACGGAGTTTGTAGGCTTTTCAAACTATATAGAAGCATTTACCAACAGCGATTTCATAAATGCTTTATGGTTTACTGTGAAATTTACGTTAGTATCAGTTATAACAGTTAATTTGCTGGCATTTACCTTTGCAATGCTGCTTACCCAGGGGCTTAAAGCTACGAATTTCTACAGGACGGTGTTTTTTATGCCTAATCTCATAGGCGGGATAGTTTTGGGATATATATGGCAGATGATAATAAACGGGGTCCTGTATCCTTTTGAACAGACACTTTACTCCAATGCCGATTACGGCTTCTGGGGTATGGTGATACTTACAAACTGGCAGCTTGTAGGGTATATGATGATAATTTATATAGCTGCGATCCAGAATATCCCGGGCAATATGATAGAGGCAGCAAAAGTAGATGGTGCATCTTCTGCACAGATACTGAGGAATGTGACTGTACCTATGGTATCTCCTGCATTTACCATATGTCTATTTTTGACACTGACAAATTCATTTAAAATGTTTGACCAAAATCTTGCTCTTACAGCAGGACAGCCCGGTAAGGAAACCACCATGCTGGCATTGGATATATTCAACACTTTCTATTCAAGGATAGGATATGCAGGTGTAGGGCAGGCAAAAGCAGTGGTGTTTTTTGTAATAGTGGCACTTATAGCAGGAACACAGCTTTGGCTCAGCAGGCGAAAATATGAGGCGGAGGTATAGAGTATGAAAAAAACGATGATTTATTCTGTACTGACGGTGATAGCATTGGGATTTGCTGCGCCCATATTAATAATAGCCTATAATTCATTCAAAGGAAGGCTTTATATAACTGACCAGCTATTTGCTCTGCCCAATGAGATTTCCTTTGCGGGGTTGTCCAATTATATCGGAGGCATAGAAGCGGTAGGATTTTGGTCTGCCCTTAAATATTCTTTGTTTATAACCGTAATGTCTGTGGCTGTAATAGTGCTTTTTACATCTATGTCAGCCTGGTATATCGTCAGAGCAGGCAGCAGATCCACAAAACTCATATATTATGCCTTTGCTTTTTCTATAATAGTGCCGTTTCAAATGGTAATGTATCCTCTGTCCAAGACCGCCAATGTATTGAATCTTGATAATCCTTTGGGAATAGTGATAATATATTTAGGTTTTGGGGCAGGACTGTCTGTATTCCTGTTTTGCGGATTTGTAAGATCAATACCTTATGAAATAGAAGAAGCAGCGTATATAGACGGATGTGGGCCTGTACAGACATATTTTAAAGTGGTGTTTCCGGTACTGCGTCCAACAGCGGTGACTGTGGCCATACTGAACACAATGTGGATATGGAATGACTATCTGCTTCCGTATCTTCTGATAGGAAATGAATATAAGACCATACCGGTGGCTGTCCAGTATCTCAAAGGAGGCTACGGTTCAATAGACTACGGGTATATGATGGCAGTGCTTGTTCTGGCGGTCATCCCTATAATAGTATTCTATCTGACCTGTCAGAAATATATAGTAAAAGGTGTTATAGCAGGAGCTGTAAAAGGCTGAGACCCGTTAAAATTAGAATAAACTATCATAAATCCTTCTCGTACACAATAACTATGTAAAAACAAGTTTCGAGGGGGATTTTTATGTTTAAAGAAACTGCATTCGCAGAAAGATCGCGAAGGATAATAGCTATGATAATGATAGCTTTTATCTCAATATATCTTGCATTCCCGCCGCTCAGTTACGGTGAAGAAGCGGATACAGGACTGAATATCACTTCAAAAGCAGCAGTGCTCATAGACGCAAAAACAGGTACTGTACTTTTTGAAAGTAATTCTCATGAAGAACTTCCGCCTGCCAGCGTCACAAAAATAATGAGCATGCTACTTGTTCTGGAGGCAGAGGACAGAGGTCAGATATCAATGGAAGATATAGTGACTGTAAGTGACAGAGCCGCGGAAATGGGTGGCAGTCAGATGTTTATGGAACCGGGAGAACAGCATACTGTAGAGGAATTGCTTAAAGGAGCAGCTATGGCCAGTGCAAACGATGCCTGCGTGGCACTGGCGGAACATATTGCAGGTTCTGAGACGGCTTTTGTTGACATGATGAATGCAAGGGCTCAAGAACTTGGTATGGAAAACACTCATTTTCAAAATACCAACGGCCTTCCTGTGGCAGATCACTATTCTTCTGCATATGATATAGCACTGATGTCGAAGGAACTTCTGGAGCATGAAGAAATAAAGGAATGGCTTGTGACCTGGATGGATACTGTAAATGTAGGACTGGAGGGAAAACAGAAGGAATTCGGTCTTACAAATACCAATAAGCTGATAAAACAGTATAAAGGGGCTACGGGAATAAAGACGGGTTATACGGCTGATGCAAAATTCTGTCTTTCCGGTTCTGCTGAAAGAGGCAGCATGGAGCTTATCGGAGTGATCCTGGGAGCAGAGACATCAGATATAAGGTTTGGTGAAATGAAAGCCATGCTGGACTACGGATTTGCTGTTTATGACAGCGTAGCTTTAGGGGAGAAAAACGTGTCGCTGGGCACGGTGGCCATAGAGAAAGGCTCAGGGGACTCAGTTGAAGGAGTTCTTGCTGAAGATGTGGATATACTCACTAAGAAAGAGGAAAAACAGCAGATCACAAAAGAGATATATCTGGAGGAATCACTGCCTGCGCCGATCAAAAAAGGTGACAAGGTAGGTGTTATGAAAGTTCTAAAAAACGGAGAAGTGACAGACACCTATGATATAGTTGCCCAAAACGATGTGGACAGATGGAAGATATTCGATGTAGTCAAGGGTATGGTGGAATATTCATTTAAAAAATAACCTCATAAAGAGGGTGATCGATATCAGCACTCAAATCATTAGATACAGGAGTATATCTATGGCTGAAAAAGCTTTAGAAGTGTTAAATAAAAACGGATACAGAGGGTATATAAGAAGGACTTCTCCCGCAGGCGGAGGAAGCTGCGGATTTGCGGTATATGTAGAAGCCGTTAGTGACAGTACAGTAAAAGAACTGCTGAACAGAAACGGGTTGTAATTAAAAACTAAATAAAAAAGCCAAGGGTCTGCCTGATGCAGACCCTTATATTAGTTTTATTTGAGGTTTTCAGGATTGAGGCATTCAAGTTCAGGCAGAACGAATATGCCGTCTTTTCTGATAAGAACGTCATCGAACCATATTTCTCCGCCACCGTATTCCTCGCGCTGGATGAGAACAAGATCCCAGTGTATAGATGAGAGATTGCCGTTGAAAGCACTGTCATAGCATCTGCCGGGAGTGAGGTGTATGCTTCCGCATATCTTCTCGTCAAAGAGCGTATCTTTCATTGGGTGAAGGATATATGGGTTGACACCAATGGCAAATTCGCCGAAATATCTTGCCCCAGGATCAGTGTTAAGAAGTTTGTTTATCCTTATATTGTCATTTGCTGTAGCTTCAACGATCTGGCCGTTTTTAACAACGAACCTGATATTCTCGAAGGTAAAACCCTGATAAGTTGAAGGTGTATTGTATGTGATCTGTCCGTTTACGGAGAATCTTCTTGGTGCAGAATAAATTTCCCCGTCAGGAATGTTTCTGCCGCCGTCGCATTTTACTGAACCTATATCTTTTATTGAAAAACTTATGTCGGTTCCCGGTCCTGTTATCCTTACCATATCTGTTTTAGCCATCAAGTCTGCAAGAGCGTCCATTGCATCCGACATTTTTGAGTAGTCAAGGTTGCAAACGTCGAAATAGAAATCTTCGAAGCTTTCCAGACTTGTGTTTGAAAGCTGAGCCATTGAAGCATTTGGATATCTGAGGACTACCCATTTTGTTTCGCTTACTCTGCAGTCTGTTACAGGCCTTAAAGCTTTGCTGTAAAGGTTCATGATGTCTGCCGGGATATCAGAAAGCTCGGAAATATTGTCAGGACATCTGATACTGATGTAAGCATCCATTCCTTTCATTTGAGCCATTTCGTACTCTCTCTGGAAATCAAGCTGTTCCTGACAGCAGCCTTTGATAAGCTCTCTGTTTATTTCACTGTCGACTATTTCAACATACGGATAACCGCCCGCATTATATACTTCTTTGATTATTTCCTTTACAAGAGGTTTGCCGCTGGCTCCGCTGTATGAAATGAGGACCTTTTCTCCTTCTTCGATTCTGGTGGAGTAGTGTACGAGGGTGTAAGCTAATTTTGATACTCTTGGATCCATAAAAATACCTCCTTTGTTATCATCTTAAGTTATGATTATTATACCATCATGAAAGGAAATTTAAATATTGTCTTTTTTACTGTATTTGCTATAATAATATAGTCTACATAAAAAGTTAATTATAAAATAAATATACAAGTGAGGTAAAGATATGGTATATAAACTTGCAGATGATGTACAGTTCATTATTGAAGGAAGCAGCACTTATTTATCAAAAGGAGATCTTAGATATGATATAGCCGGTTCTGCTATACAAATGGTTGAGCTTATAGACGGTGAAAGAACTCTTGATGACATTGTTGAAGAACTTATGAAGATATACGGAAGCAACGTTGAAGCTTATACACTCGTAAAGGACTTCGAATTATTTATGGGAGATCTCGTTTGCGAAGGTCTTGTAACTCTCGTAAAATCATGCTTCAGATAATACAGTAATAATAAGTTAAAAAGGGGCGATGATATCGTCCCTGAGTTTTCTATAATTAAATATGGAGAGTTGTCAGAGTGGTCGATCGTGCGGCACTCGAAATGCCGTGCCCGCAAGGGCCCCGGGTTCGAATCCCGGACTCTCCGCCACGAACATCGTAGCCTTTGCCTGCGGTGTTTTTTTATTATGAAAAATATGTTATAATATACATAGTAATTATATTCGGAGGTGCAATATGGCACTTGAAAATAAATTGGGACTGACAAGTTCCGCAGATCTTGCTCGTGAGGAAGAACGCATCAGTAAGAAAAAGGCACTTGATCTTTTCGAAAACGGCATGCTCGATAAATTGGAAGCAGGAAAATTCTCAGCCCTCAGGGCAATTCATAAATATCTCTTTGATGAGATCTATGACTTTGCCGGAGAAATCAGAACAGTAAATATTTCTAAGGGAAACTTCCGTTTTGCTCCTTTGATGTACCTCGAAGCTGCTCTTGCCAATATTGATAAAATGCCGCAGTCCACTTTCGATGAGATCGTAGAGAAGTACGTGGAAATGAATATCGCTCATCCATTTAGAGAGAAAGAAGTAACAAAAGGGGATGCTAATATCTCAACATTTCAGCCAGAGGGGGCTGATTTTTTTATGCTCTTTTCAGCCTGATTTTTGAAATTATCATATCAAACCAATGTATTCAAATAGATAGGAAATGTAGAGACCGTCGTTTTTTTGTTTCAAATTGAGTATCTAACAACAACCTCGTTCTTATTTTAAAATTAGTTTGGTTATTTCAAGTAGGCGGAAAGTCTTGTTAAATCAATGCACTGAATCTGAAAATTCAGTGCATTGATTTAACAAGGACATGTGCAGATGTATCGAATACTTCCTAACGAGAATTTTTAAGTGTCATTTTTAAGTGGCGTGTTTATCCTATATCAATTATGACCCGTGAAATTCACTTCACTTTTTCAGTGTCTATAACTTTAAAATTAGGTTTATGGAAATAAAATGAGGTGAAATTGTACTTTAAGTGTCATGCAAATATTGGGTATGAATACCGCATTTATGATTTCAGAAGTATAGAAATGATAAAAGTTGAATGAAGCGTGATAATATGATAAAATTAGTAACCGACAAATTAGAATTTGAGGAGGTGATAAGATGACAGCATATATGAGATTAAGATAATACCGCGAGTTGTGTTGCGGTACATCCGTATTACATAACTCGCTTTCGGGCAAGAATGTAATAATGGAGGA
>JAFQKJ010000102.1 GCA_017397005.1 Bacillota bacterium | reverse complement strand
CTCTGCTGCCATAGCTTCATAATAAGGAGCTAAAGCTGTAGCCCCGTCTATTACCGGCCAATCTTCCAGCGAGATTTGAAGACTTGCAGGAGTTTCTGTCCCCGTGCCTTCATCTGCTCCGCATCCTGCCGTGAACATTACCATTGCCGCCGCCAGCAAATAAATCAATACTTTTTTCATAATCTCCTCCTTGTTGTCCCTTTTTCTTTTGTTTCTGCTTAACTCTAATTTATTTCTTTATCTTTTTCATAGCAGTATTTTCAGCATTAAACAACATTTAATTAAAAAGCCCTTGGGCGCAAACATAAAACGCTGCAGTCCAAGGGCTTTTTACTTTTAGACTAAAATGCACTCCAGCCTCCGTCTACAGGAACTATAACACCGTTTACATAAGAAGAATCATCTGACGCCAAGAAAAGAGCTGCATTTGCAATATCAGATGGCTGCCCAGGAGCCGGAGCCAGAGCCTGCACCGGTTTAACTCTTGCAAACCCGTCCATGTTAGGCATACCCATTGATGAGCTGATCTCAGTAGCAATACCTCCCGGAGCAATAACGTTGCTGCGGATACCTTCTTTCATGTATGTGAACGCAATATGTCTGCAATAAGCATTAATAGCCGCTTTTGATCCACAGTAGATAGCTCCTGCCGCTTGGTGCATCGATCCTACAGAAGAAATAGTAATTATGTTTCCGCCATCACCCTGATCCAAGAAAACCTGACATGCTTTTCTCATAGAACACAGCGGGCCGTATACATTTACATTCATCACAAATTCAAATTTCTCATCTGTAACATCAGCCATAGCTGCCATATCATCCATAACGCCTGCATTATTAACAAGAACGTCCAGTCTTCCGAATTCTGATATCGCCATATCGATCATTGCTTCATTATCTTCTCGCTTTGAAACATCTCCTGTAAAAATAACAAGTTTCCCCGGAGCATCTTTCAAAGACTCTTTCAAAGCTTCCAGTCTTTCTGTTCTTCTTGCAACTGCTACAACATTGGCTCCTTCTTTAACGAATAATTCTACGATGCCTTTTCCCATGCCTGCGGATGCGCCTGTTACTACGATGGATTTGTTTGCTAATTTCATAATATATCCCCTTTCTTCCTTACAAAATAATATACAATCATTATTGTTAACACTTATTATAAAATTATATCAAAAACATTCGATTTACACAATAATCGGATATCAAAAGTCAAAAAGGAGCTGTTTACAACAGCTCCTTAACGATATCATTTGATTTAAAGGATTCTTATGCATTGATCATAGGATCCTTGTTTACTTTCTTTGCTCTCTGCAAAATGAATACCATAGCGATCACCGCGAAACCTATAATGTCTGTAACAGTACCAGGTATTATCATGCATAATCCGGCCGCAATAAGTGGCAGTCTTATATATACAGGAAGCAGAGTTCTCATAAATCCTTCCATACCTGTAGCTATTCCGTACATACCTATCAGCGCAGTAAGTGTTATCTGCACAACTGTAAGCGGTGAATCCGCTCCGATGATAAGCATCTGTGGATTAAATGCGAATACGTAAGGTACCAGGAACGCTGTGATTGCTATCCTTGTAGCTGTAACACCGGTCTTTAGCGGTTCGGATTTTGCTATAGCTGAGCCTGCATATGCAGCCAGAGCTACAGGAGGTGTAATGTCCGCAACGATACCGAAGTAGAATACGAACATATGAGCCGCAAGAACAGGTACTCCCAGCTGAACTACTATAGGCGCCGTGATGGTTGCCATGATTACATAGTTTGCTGTTGTAGGTACACCCATACCTAAAATGATACATGCGATCATTGTAAAGAACAGCGCAACGATAGGAATTCCGCCTGATAATGTAAGCAGTCCGCTTGCCAGTTTAAGGCCAATACCTGTAAGTGTTACTACACCTACGATCATACCGGCAACAGAACAAGCCGCTGCAACGCCCAATGTATTTTTAGCGCCGTTTTCAAGAGCATCAAGAACACCTTTAGGAGATATCCTTGTTTCTGATCTGAATAAACTTACTATAATGCTTACTGCAATAGCATAAAGTGCAGATCTTGAAGCAGTAGAGCCTGTCATCATACAAGTAACAAGCACTACCAATGGTAAAAGAAGGTACCCTTTCGAGAGCATAAGCTTTCCAAACTTAGGCAGATCTCCTTTTCTTAACCCTTTGAGACCCAGTTTCTTGGCTTCAAAGTGAACCATAAGGAATATTCCTGTAAAATACAGGAACGCAGGCACTATTGCCGCGATAATAATATCTTTGTAAGGAATCCCTGTTATTTCCGCCATAAGGAAGGCTGCAGCTCCCATGATAGGAGGCATCAGCTGTCCGCCGGTAGATGCCGCAGCTTCTACAGCCGCTGCAAATTCCGGTTTATAACCGGTTTTCTTCATCATAGGGATAGTGAAACTGCCGGATCCTACTGTATTAGCTACAGAGCTTCCTGAGATCATGCCCTGAAGAGCACTGGAAATAATAGCAACTTTAGCCGGACCGCCTGTTGCTGATCCTGCAATAGAATTGGCTACATCTATAAAGAATTTGCCGACCCCCGTCTTTTCAAGAAAGGCTGCAAAAATAATGAACAGTACGATGAATGTTGAACATACTCCAAGAGGCGTACCTATAACACCCTCGGTTGTATAAAATAAATGAGCTACTATTCTCTTTAATGAGAAGCCTGAATAGAATGCATATCCTATAAACGCCGCAACCACCACCAGGATAGGTATGCCTACAGCTCTTCGGCAGCCCTCTGCCAAGATCAGTATACCTATAACACCTATTATAATATCAAGCTCCGTATTTATCCCTGCTCTTGCTACGATTTCTTTAAAATTAAATACGTAATAGAAGAAGCATCCGCCTCCCACTACGCCTAAAATAAAATCATACCATGGAACGTAGTTGATTTTAACATTTCTCTGCTTTTTCTTTGCCGGGAAAAGCATAAAAATCATAAACACTATCATTCCCACGAATGTAGCTCTTCTCACCTGCTCCGGAAGTGTACTGAAGGCATTCATCCATATGCAGAACGCTGCAAACGCAACAAGCATATATCTAACTACAAGTTTAGGAACGCCGGCGAAATGTCTTGTATTTGATTCTCTGTCGAATTCTTTTAATACGGCTTCGACATCGACTTCTTCGTCAATAGCTTCCTGAGCGTGCTCAGATGCCTGACTCAATACTATATCGTCCTCAGTCTGCAATTCTCTGTCCTTTAATTCGTCAGACATTGTCAACCCTCCTTCTTTCAAAAGTTATTCTTTTATAATCGAAAACCTTACCACACTGTTTCTGCCGCATAGGTCTCTCAGACTGATCTCTTCGCCTTCTATGCGCAGAACATGGTCTGATACGGTCCCCACTATATATGATAAGCTCGGTATTACCCGATTTATATTCGAAATTATCATCTTGCCATCCTCTGTATACTCCAGAGTCTGGCCTTCTTCTATCTCTGTCGCCACTCCGGCTCCAAAGGCAGAATATAAACAACTCATTAAAACGATCTCACCGTCTATGATCTCATAAACTTCATATACTTCACTTTTATTCACCGAATGAATAAAAGAAACCCCGAACTCCATTCCTTCGTATGTTTCAAAAGATACATACTCTTCTCCGGTATTTCCATCGGTCAAAACAAGCTTTTCTTTATCGTCGTTTCCTCCAATAAAGATTAGCAGAGCCGCAACAGCAAGTATTGCTGTTGCGGCTGCTATAGTAATTAACAATCTTTGAGGCTTTTTCTCAGCCATAAAATATCCTAGCAGAAGCAGTTATTATAATACTCCGATTTCTTCGAAATATTTCTGTGCGCCTGGGTGGAATGGAACTGAAACGCCTTCTACAGCATAAGTTGTATCTAATTCAGCACCTTTAGCATGTCCTGCTGTGATAGCATCTTTGCTTTCGAAGAGTGCTTTTGTGAGGCTGTAAACTAAATCTTCGCTCATGTCATTGCTTACGATATATGTAGCTTTTACTGCAACTGTTGTTACATCAGCATCCTGTCCTGAATATGTTCCAGCAGGAATTACATATGATGTGTAGAATGGGTAGTCAGCGATGAGTTTTTCTGCTTCAGCGCCTGTGATGTCGATAACTTTGATGCCTTTTGTTGTTGCGAGTTCCATGATAGCTGTTGTTGGAGCTCCTGCTGTGCAGAAGAATGCATCGATCTTGCCGTCTTTTACAGCGTCAGCTGAATCTCCGAATCCGAGGTTCTGAACTTTAATATCATCTGTTGTTAAGCCGTAAGCTTCGAGGATCTGTCTAGCATTGAATTCAACGCCGGAACCAGCATCACCGATAGAAACGTTTTTGCCTGCTAAATCTGCAACTGAGTTGATTCCTGAATCTGCAGCAACAACGAGCTGACAAACTTCAGCATAGAATGCAGCCATTGATGAGAATCATTTGATAGCTTCTCCATCGAAAAGGTTTGTTCCGTTATAAGCATAGTCCATAACGTCGTTCTGTACGATAGCCATATCAACTTCTCCGCCTGCTACAAGACGAATATTTGCAAGAGAAGCACCTGTTGACTGAACGTCAAATGTTGTTCCTTCTACTGCGTTTGCAAGTTCTGTTCCTACTACGCCGCCAAATGCATAGTATGTTCCTGATGTTCCGCCTGTTGCCATTCTGATTGTCTGGCTGTCTGTGCCGCCTTCTTCTCCGCCGCCGCAAGCTGCCAGCATGAATGTTGACATTGCGAGAACTACAACTAATAATAAGCTGATCTTTTTCTTCATAATTGTCCCTCCATTTAATTTTTGTTTACACGTTTTTGCCCGACTTCCTTAGTCTAAGTTAAACATATATGAACATATTATATAGCCTTTCTATGGTTTTGTAAACGTTTTATTCTTTTATCTGCAATAATATTTTTTGAAAAATTTGATTTAAAAAAAATTAATTGATATTATAGCAATTTGACCGAAAAATTTATACCCTATTAATAATTATATGAGTATAATACTACTATAAAGGGAGAAAAAACGTATGAATAACACTTTAAAAGACCTGGGCAAGACAGTTCTGGTGTTCGCTTTGGCCTCAGCCTTTGCTTATATCCTCAAATCGGTCGGTCAGGCAATAGATATTATCGTTGTAGTATATATGCTTACGGTGCTCATAGTATCGAGGATTACCAACGGATACTTTTGGGGCGTTATCGCTTCTTTATTAGGGGTGCTTTCCACTAACTTTATTTTTACAGCCCCATATTTTAAATTCAATTTTATCCTGTCAGGTTATCCTATAACTTTTGCGGTAATGCTTGCTACTTCCATCATCACAAGTATGCTTACCTCCAGTTATAAAAAACAGAAAGAAGCTGCGGAAGAAATGGCTCTCGAGCTCCAGCATTCTTATGAAGAGCAAAGACTTATCGAAAGAAAAGCTGAGCAGGAGAAAATGAAAAACAATCTTCTCAGGGCCATCTCTCATGACTTGCGTACCCCTCTTACAAGCATCAAAGGAGCTTCAGCAGCAATTATAGAAGGCGGAGATATGCTCTCCGATGAAACCAAGTTAAAACTTTTAAATGACATCAGTAACGAATCTCAATGGCTCATACGAATGGTGGAAAATCTCCTCTCTGTAACACATATAAGCGAAGACACTATGAAAGTCAGCAAAACCCCGGAGGTCGCGGAAGAGATCATTGCAAATGCAGTATCACATTTCGGTTCCACAGGATTTTCACAAAAGCTTTCCGTTGAGGTTCCTGATGAAGTTCTCATAGTCCCTATGGATGCGACATTGATAGAACAGGTGCTGCTTAATCTTCTGGACAATGCGGCAAAGCATTCCGGAAACAGCACGAAAATAGTATTAAAGCTTTCCTCTGATCCAGAAAATGCTATTTTCCAAGTCATTGATGACGGGAAAGGCATCTCTGAAGAGGACCTTGAATACATCTTCGAATACGGCGAGTCTCGCAGTAAGGACATCCCTTTAGATTCAAACAGAGGTTTCGGCATAGGCTTGCCGACCTGCAGGACCATCATACATGCCCATTCCGGAGAAATATGGATAGACAGCGAACCCGGCAAAGGAAGCTCTTTCAGTTTTTCTCTGCCTTTAGAAGAATACTTGACAAATGATTTGAGAGGAGAATAAAAATGAGCAATAACAAGACTACAGTACTTATCATTGAAGATGAAAAAGCCATAAGAAATTTCATAACTACTTTTCTAAGCACTAATGGGTATAAAACCATCAGCGCAAAAAACGGAACAGAAGCTCTTTCCCTAATAAGCTCTCATGTTCCTGACGTTATCCTCTTGGATCTTGGTCTTCCTGATATTGACGGGCTGGAAGTCATAAGAAAAGTTAGAGAAACCTCTTAGATCCCTATAATCGTTATTTCCGCAAGGTCTTTCGAAGGAGAAAAAGTAAAAGCTCTTGATATGGGTGCAGACGATTATATCACAAAGCCTTTCGGCTCATCAGAGCTTATGGCAAGGATAAGAACTGCCCTCAGACACAGTCACAAAGTACTTACAAAAGATCTTGGAGGGCAAGAGGATTTCATTACAGGGGATCTTAAAATCGACTTCAACGCAAGGCAGGTGCTTGTAGAAGGAACAGAAATACACCTGACTCAAATCGAATACAAACTCCTCGCTATACTTGCTAAATATGTAGGCAGAGTTCTTACATACGAATTCATCATCAACAGCATTTGGAATATGCCTTCTGACAAAAACAGCCAGCAGCTGCTTCGAGTAAATATGGCTAATATAAGAAGAAAGATCGAAGTAAATCCGGGCGCCCCAAAATATGTACTTACGGAAGTGGGCGTCGGCTATAGACTTGCTGATATAGAAGCATGAATTAAATATAACGTAAAAAACTGCAGTCATAATGACTGCAGTTTTTTTGGAGCGGAAGACGAGATTCGAACTCGCGACCCTCGCCTTGGCAAGGCGATGCTCTACCCCTGAGCCACTTCCGCATATGCTGTTTTCTTTACGCTCATACAATATAGCACATTCTGCTGAACTTTGCAAGGATTTGTTTAAAAAAGTTTGGGCCGCAGAAAAGATTTCTGCAGCCTCCCTGTTATTCATCTTTTACTTGTTTTCCTCATCTGATCCGGGCAATGAGAAGTTTATAAGTTCTTTAAGACCAATATGCTCATTATAGAAGTTTTCCATCTTCTTAGAAAGAAGCTCCCAGTATGTCTCTGATTCCTGTTTCGCAAGCAAAACCATCTTTTCACATTTTTCCTTTGTTTCTTTTTCCAGTCTACTGCATTTATCAGCGGTTTCCTCCATAAGCCTTACTGCTTTTTCAACACTTTCTTTTTCTCTCTGTTCACAAATACGATCCTGCTGTCCGCTAAGATTTTTAATATTTTCCAGATACTGCTCTGCTGCACTCTGTACAGCTTCAAAAACTCCGTTCAGTTTAAGAGATGCCTCCGCGATAGATCCCGCTTCCTGAAGTTCTATTTCTCTGCTGTTAAGCCTTGTTTCAGCAGACTCCAGCTTTTCTTTAAGTTCTTCTATTTCCTTATTAAGAGCTGACACTTTATTAATAAGTTCATTCTTGCTCATTCTTTTCAATTCCATATCCATTGCTGTGCAGTATCCTCCATTCAATACAATTCTATTACCTCATAAAAAGCGCCCTGATAATGGAGCGGGCGATGGGAGTCGAACCCACCTTTCAAGCTTGGGAAGCTCGTGTTCTACCGATGAACTACGCCCGCACAAAACAATCTTTACTTCGATCCCGGCAGATCAGACCCCTGCAGGCCACATTGAATATATCAGCAACGCTCCTATGATAAGCACTGCCACCGCCATAACGATACCCAGTGCACTTTTTTTCATGTTTACTTCCTGCTTTTGGCTTCTGACTCCTTTATTTTCTAAAGGGACAGCAAAGACCGTACCTATACCATCTTTCTCAGGAAGTATTATCTCATCCACCTCAACCGAAACGATCTCTTCATATTCGTTTAGATCTTCTTCAGGTTCCTCTTCTGCTGCAGTACATTTTGCCAGCACCGGTTCATTATACAGTAAATACTGCTCACATCCTGTCGTTTTTTCATCGCCAAAAAACAATTTAAGAAAATCTTCATCACTCAAAGCGGTTACTCTTGACTTTATTCTTTTCTGAAGCTCAAGGATGTCTCCAAAGCTTACCGTTTCTTCCTCTTCATCTGCCGCTTTAATTTCACAAATATTATCGCCTTCAGTATCCTTTTCGACTTCAAACTCTTCTTCAGCGTTCAAACCTGCCTCTTCGGGATTTGCCTGCTCACAATCAGAAAACACCGCATCTTCTGTCGTTTTGATCCCTTCCTCGTCACTGTCTTTTTTTCTCAAGACTCTTTCAAGAGCAGACATATCTATCTTAGAGGACTTTCTTTCCACCAGTTTCTCATATCTTTCTTCTATTTCTATATGCTTGTTGCGTGTGTGAACACATTCTTTAAGAATCTTCCGTTCACTTTCTTCGTATATTTCTCCGGGGTATTTCATAAAAACTGCCTCTAATCTCTGATCCTTGCGTTAATATCTGCTTCCAGCTGCTCCTTCTGCTTCTTGAGCTCCTGAAGGGATCTTTCCAGATCTTCCACCTGTTCTTTGATCTCTTCTCCGGTTTCAGCTTCTATAGGCTCTGCAGAAGATATTTCCTCAATTAGTGCTGCCGCTTCTTTTGCAGCCTCTTCCTCTTTAGCCTCCAGCATCATTAAAGTTCTTTCCTGTATAGCAAAAAGCGCCTCGTTTGTAAGTCTGCTTTCTTCGATAAGGCGTTCTGTACTGATCTTGATGCTGTCCATACCCTTTTCAATGCTGTCTATCCTGTTTCCCATCTCATCGATGGAATCTATCATCTTATCTGTTTTCCAATACCAAAGTCTTGTGCTTCTTAAAAGGAGTCCTATTATCACTGCAACAGCAGCTATTATAAGTACAGTCACTGCGATCTTGACTTCAGGCGTTTCATTTAAAAACACGAGTATTTTATCTCCCATATGAATTCTCCTTTCCCATAAATTATATATTATAGGGGTATACTTCGCAAACACTTCTTTTATTTGTCACATTTTCTCCATAATATATGGTTATCCTATAATCACAACAAAGAAACAAACGTAAGTATAGAAAGGACGTGGATTAATTGTACAGCAACTATGATCCTTCCAGAGAAAGCCGAATCCATAATATTTACGGAAACAGTGTTCCGCACAGTCCAAGCTCAAGCAAAGGTAAAAGAGTTTTGATGGTGGCAGGACTTATAATATTAGTAGCTCTGGTCTCCGTTGCGAGCTGCGCTGCATATCTTGCAGCTGTAGGAATTCATCCTTCATCAGGAAGCGGAGAGTATAAAGTAAATCAAATAAGCTCACAGGCCACTTCTGTGTCCTCTTCACTATACGGGCCTCTATCCACACCGGATATAATACAAAAGGTCCTGCCTTCTGTGGTAGGCATCAGTACTGCTACAGGCACAGCAGAAGGTTCCGGCTCCGGCATCGTCTTCTCATCTGATGGATACATCGTTACAAATCAGCATGTTATAAAAGATGCTCAGGCCATAAAAGTCACTTTTTCCGACGGTCAGGAATATGAAGCAAGTCTTGTAGGCCAAGACGAACGTACAGACTTGGCTGTCGTGAAAATAAATGCCAATAATTTAAGTGCGGCAGAAATCGGAAATTCCGATGAGTTAGTACAGGGTGAAACCGTCCTTGTAATAGGAAACCCCCTCGGGGAAACCCTATCCGGCTCAACAACACAGGGTATAGTGTCAGCTTTAGGTAGAGAAATTGAGGTTGAGGGAAGAATAATGCACTACGTTCAGACCGATGCTGCTGTAAACCCCGGCAACTCCGGCGGTCCTCTGGTAAACCAGGCAGGTCTTGTAGTAGGCGTTACTTCTGCAAAAATCAGTTCGACGTATACAGAGGGATTGGGATTCGCGATACCTATTAATGATGCTGTCCCTGTGATTGAGGAACTCATCAACAACGGCTATGTTACCGGAAGGCCTGTTATAGGCATATCTGGAGAAAATATATCTCCGCAAGTATCTCTTTTATACAATCTCCCGCAGGGCGTTTATGTCAGATACATCGAACCCTATTCCGGCGCATACGATGCCGGTATACAGCAGGGAGATGTTATAACCGCACTCAACGGAACAAAGGTAACTACCATATCCGAGCTAAACAATCAAAGAGATAATTTCAAAGCCGGTGATACCGTTGTCTTAACAGTCTATAGGCAAGGCAGTCTTTTCGAAATAAATGTGGTCCTGGGTGAAGCCACCGGCAGTTATTAACAAGTTTCCTCTTTCTTAAATTAAATATACAAACGGAAAAGGTTCAGATCTTTTAGGATCCGAACCTTTTTTATTTCCTTATATCTCAAAATATCCTTCATCCTCGAAAAATACTTTTCCTGTTATTTTCAAACTTTTCAGTCCTGTACCGTCAAATCCGGTTTCTGCTGTAATTATTCCTCCGGGCTGTTTTACAGGAATATCAACGCTCTGCCTGTATTTATAGGACATATATACTCCTGCAGCAGCGGTACCTGTACCACAGCCCCTTTCCCAGTATAAACTGTCCGTAGATCTCACATATACAAGAGGCGTAATAGTGCAAGACTCTTCGTCAAATCCAATAAGGCCCACAGCCTCCTCTTCGAAAAGACCGCTCCATTCTTTTATCGCCGATTCCATAAAATAAGGATCACTTTTTTCAGAAACGTTCTTATCTAAAATAATATGAATTATACCCGGCAGAAAGACTACGTTCACAGGGTATTCATTCTCTTTGTACTTAAGTATCGTTTTTTCAATTTTTTTAGGTAAAGGCATATCCACGGTTCCTGTATAAACTTTCCCATCATACTGAACCAAACACTTTACTATACCTTCTGCACCTGAAACCTCCATCAATATCTCTCTTCTCTCACCCGGCTTTATTCCTTCTCTCTCAGCCATTTCAGCCGCGGCAGATATAGAAGCGTTTCCGCAGAATTCTCCTCCCATCATCTGAAGTCTTACAGATGCACGAGGATCTGAAGGCATTTCAAAAAATCCCACCTGTTCCGCATCAGGGTCTGCCGACAGCATAGCTCCTGCGATAGAAGGCTGAAGTTCTCTTGGAACACTGCTTTGCACCAGCAGCGTCTTATTTTCTGTAGGATTTGCTTTTACATACTTTATTTTCATTTTGATACCCGAAAACAGGCGCACCTTTACAGTGCGCCCAAATTTTAAAATCTGCTTAAAAATGCTTTTGTTCTTTCTTCTTTAGGATCGTTTATGATCTGCTGAGGATCTCCCTGCTCAACGATAACGCCTCCATCCATAAATATGATATGGTCAGATACATCACGAGCAAATGCCATCTCATGAGTAACTATGACCATGGTCATTTTTTCTGCCGCCAGGTCTCTTATAACCTTCAGGATCTCTCCTGTAAGTTCCGGATCCAAGGCAGATGTCGGTTCGTCAAAGAATAGGATATTAGGGCGCATAGCAAGTGCTCTTGCTATGGAAACTCTCTGCTGCTGTCCTCCGGAAAGCTGATACGGATATGCATCCGCTTTATCTTCCAGACCCATTTTTCTTAAAAGCTCCATTGCAGCTTCCTTTACTTCAGCCTTGTCCCTTTTTTGCACCAATACCGGTGCTTCCATTATATTTTTAAGTACGGAATAATGCGGGAACAAATTAAAGTTCTGGAAAACAAGCCCAAAATTCATTCTTATCTGTTTCAATTCCTGATCTGAAGAGTACACAGCTGTTCCGTTTCCGTCATCCTTTGCTGCATACTGTCCAAGATATATCAGATCTCCTCCATCCATGGTTTCAAGCAGGGTAGCACATCTTAAGAGAGTAGATTTGCCAGAACCTGAAGGCCCAATAATGGAAATGACCTGCCCCTGTTCCACCGACAGGGAGATGTCTTTAAGCACTTCAAGATCGCCGAACTGTTTTTTGCAGTTATTTATCTCTAAAATCTTCATCCGATCTCCTCCTATCGGTAGTAATTCATTTTCTTTTCAAATATTTCCATTACAAAAGCAACTACTGCATTTGCTATGTAATAGAATACACCGGCAATAACAAACGGCATAAAGCTTGTCTGTGCAGCCGCTATCTGTTTTCCTATAGTGAAAACTTCCTGGTAAGCCAGAGTAAAGGCAAGAGAAGTGTCTTTTACCAGAGTGATTACTTCATTTGTAACAGCCGGCATGATGTTTTTCGCAACCTGAGGAAGCACTATCCTCACAAAGGTCTGGGATTTAGTGTACCCCAGCACAGCTGCCGCTTCATACTGGCCTTTTGGTATGGATTCTATACCGCCTCTGTATATTTCCGCAAAATACGCTGCATAGTTAAGAGCAAATCCTATTATAACAGCAGCAAATCTGTAGCCTCCGATATTTGCCCCCCAAATATAGAACGGAGCAAAATATACTACCAAAAGCTGCAGCATGAGAGGTGTGCCTCTCAATACAGAAATATATATCCTGGCAATATTTTTAATTATGCGATTCTTCGACATTCGAGCAAATGCCACAAGCATACCTAAAGGCATTGAAAATATCAACGTAAGGGCAAATATCCCTACAGTTCTCAGCATACCTGTGCTCATTTGCTCCAACATGGTAGCAAAAGTCATATGATCCTTCCTCCATAGAATTATGGGCTACTCTGAAAGGGTAGCCCATAAACGTTTTTATAATTATGATCTATTTTCTTCTCTTATTCCTTATATCCTCTGAAGGATAGTTATTATTCTGCAGCTTCTTCGTCGATAGCGTCTACTGCACTTTCAGTTGTTCCTGCCTGGAGGCAGATGAAATCTGTGAGTTCATATTTTTCAGCTAATTCTGCATATGTTCCGTCAGCAACGAGCTTAAGCATAGCATTCTGGATCTGGTCTCTTAAATCTGTGTCTGCTACTCTGAAACCAACACCGTACTGTTCTGTTGCGATAGCTTCGTCAAGGATCACGTATGCGCCTTCATCTCTTGAATTAACCTGATACTTAGCAACACCGATATCGATAGCAACTGCATCAACTGAACCAGCTTCGAGTTCTACGAATGCTGTGTTGTAGCTGTTGAATGTGAGGAGTTCGCCGAATGTAGCAGCGAGATCAGCACATTTTCCGCCTTCCTGTAATAATTCGAGAGCTGATGTTCCGATCTGAACGCCTACTTTTTTGCCTGCGAGGTCAGCAGGTGTAGCGATCCCTGAATCACCTTTTGTAAGGATGACCTGGCTGTTATCTACGTAAGGAACTGACCATGCATAGTCATCTTCTCTTCCGTTGATGGTGAATCCGCTCCAGATACAGTCGATAGCGCCTGAATTTAATTCAGCATCTTTAGCATCCCAGTCGATAGGAATAAGTTCGATTTCCCATCCGAGTTCTTTACATACAGCCTGACACATTTCGATGTCGAAACCTGTGTATGTTCCGTCATCTGCCATATATGAATATGGTGGATATTCAGCATCGAATCCCATTTTGAATACTGTTGCATCTGTTGCAGCTTCGCCGCCGTCATCTGTTGATCCGCATGCAGTAAACATTGTCATTGTCATTACTGCCACGAGTAAAAGTGCTATAAACTTTTTCATTTTGTCCCTCCATGATTTTGCGCTTTTCGCGCATTTTTATTATCTACATATTGCATTTTAGCCCGCTAAAGCGATAAAGTCAAGTGTTTTTTAAAATCTTTTTAACATTTTCTAATATTTTTCATAGCTTAAAGTAGGATTCTGTATTCAGAGTCTCTCAACAATTATTTGAAAGGAAGATCATGATATGAATTTTGCACTGACAATGGCATATGTGCCGATGCAGCCATTTGAAGATCCTTACGATCTGCCTACAGCTTTATGCAGGGGCACTATATTCCCCTCTCTTGACAAACCGTTCTTAGGAAGGAGAGTGAAATGATGGACAGTAAACAGAAACTTATGAACCATATCACTCTTGCCAGCTTCGGTATAAATGACCTTAACCTGTTCCTCAACACTCATCCCCACGACAAACAGGCTTTGGAGCTGTATCACCAGTATAAAAAAATAAGAACAGATGCTATGATCCGACATACTGAAAACTACGGTCCCCTTACCACCTATGACAGCATGGATACGGCTTGCTGGACCTGGGTAGAAGATCCATGGCCATGGCAGTATCAGAAATAGGAGGTATAATTTATGTGGACTTATGAAAAACGACTCCAGTACCCGGTAAAGATCGCCCGCCCAAACCCGAAACTTGCCAAAGTGATCATCAGCCAGTTCGGCGGACCGGACGGAGAGCTTGCAGCCGCCAACAGGTATCTCTCTCAGAGATACACTTCTCCTTATGAAGAAGTAACAGCTACTTTGAACGATATAGGTACGGAAGAACTTAATCATATGGAAATAGTTTCTGCCATTGTTCATCAGCTCACACGTGAAATGAGCATGGAAGAGATCAAAACATCAGGCTTCGACGCATACTTTGTAGATCACACAGCCGGTGTATACCCTGCTTCAGCAGCAGGCGTGCCCTGGACAGCCGCTTATATCGGTGTCAAAGGGGACATCATCACAGATCTTACGGAAGACCTTGCAGCAGAGCAGAAGGCAAGGACCACTTATGACAATATCCTGCGTCTCTCCGATGACCCGGATGTAAACGATGTTATAAGATTCCTCAGAGAAAGAGAAGTTGTACACTTCCAGCGTTTCGGCGAAGCTCTCAGATTGACCACAGACAGGCTCAATTCCAAAAACTACTACGCATTCAACCCATCTTTTGATAAATAGTTTCTTAAACAAAGAGAAAAGCTCCGCCGGATCCCTGCGGAGCTTTCACTTTTGTCCTATAATGTATTTTATATCTTTACCCTTTCGATCAGCTGCGCCGATAAAAGACCTATGCATATTCCTGCCAGCACTCCTGAAATGCAAAGTACCGGGAGATAATAAATGATTTCTTTTGTCCCTAAAATAACGGCTGCCGCCAGTATCTGACCTGCATTGTGGGCCACACCGCCCGAAACGCTCACGCCCGTAACTGAGAATTTCCCGCTCTTCTTCATAGGGATCATTACTGCCAGACTCAAAAGCATCCCTGCGGCAGAAAAAGCAAAACTCATAATATTTCCAAAAAGTATGGAAATAAGGATCACTCTTACAGCTGTTATCAAAAACGCACTTCCGGCCCCTATTTTATAAAGTACAAAAACCGTAACTATATTCGCCAGACCCAATTTTACACCGGGAATCGCAAAGCTTAAAGGAACCAATGATTCCAGGTATGACAGTATCATTGCCAAAGCAATCAGGATACCGTAAAGCGCTGGGCTGTATGTATATTTTCTCATCATCCTGCCACCCCGTCCATATCAGAAGCTATTCCTTCCGTTACTTTGATGACCAGCTTATGAGGCAGACATACTATAGTCTCTCCCACATAACATACGCTGCCCTTGTTTTCACACACCTTGTCAGGACAATTTGCATCTGTTATATATGCTTTGCCCTCTTTTATATGCAGAGTGTTCCTGTGTCCTTCCTCAAGGCCGTGTTCCGAAGATAACTCTATCCTTATATCATCCTTCAAAGGAAGCTCCATTATTTCCAGACCATCTATCGAAATCGTCACACTGCCTCCGGAATCTTTGGCTATATAAGCAAAGAAAAACAGCAATCCCGATATGACCAGAAGTATCCCTATAAGCAGTATATCGTTTTTCCTAAGTTTTCTTTCCTTCATTATCAAGGCCTCTTTCCCTTACATTATAATGCAGTTTGAAGGGCAGTTCGATTTACACAAACCGCAGCCGATACATTTGTCATAATCTATGACCGCTAGATTATCTTTGATGGTAATAGCCCCCTCCGGGCAGTTTTTCATACACAAACCGCAGCCTATACAACCTACACTGCAGATCTTTCTTACCGCCGCTCCTTTGTCCTTATTTGAGCAGGCGATCCTGATCTTAAGATCCGCAGGTATCATAGAAATAATACCGTTAGGACAGGCTTTGATGCATGCCCCACAGTTTATACATTTATCTACATTTATATGTGCGATCCCGTTACCGAAAAATATTGCATCTTTAGGGCATACTTCTGCACAGTCGCCAAGCCCCATACATCCATATGTACATTTTCCTGTTCCGCCAAACACTATTTTAGCAGCAACACAAGTATTTATACCCTGATATTCCATTTTCATCTGGGTCATATTGCAGTCTCCATTGCAGCTTCTTATGATAAGAGATCTCATCATTTCACCTGCACTTCTGCCAAGGACGTCTGCCAAGGCCAAGGCCGTAGACTCTCCTCCAGGAGCACATAAAGTAAGCGGGAGCTCTTCATCCTCCACTAAAGCCGCTGCATATCCGTCGCATCCGGGAAATCCACAGCCTCCGCAGTTTGCACCCGGAAGGCATTCTCTCACTAAAGGGATACGTTCGTCCTCTTCCACTGCCATTACCTTTGACGCTACAGACAGCACTGCAGCGCATATTATTCCGATCACTGTAACAGCGATCACTGCATAAATTATCAGATCCATACAAAACCCTCTCTAAGCAAATAAATTTTCTATTACCCCGGCAAATCCAAAGAACGAAAGAGAAAGGATAGCCGCCGAAACAAGGGTTATCGGCAGTCCTTTGAAACTTTCCGGCGGATCACACTCTTCAATTCTGCTTCTGATCCCTGCAAACAGTATCATAGCCAGAAATAATCCAAGCCCTGAACCCAAAGCATTAAAAATAGCTTCCAGGAAAGTAAACCCTGTATCTATATTGCTGATACACACTGCCAATACCGCACAGTTAGTCGTTATAAGAGGCAGATATACTCCCAGCGCACTGTGCAGTGAAGGCATATATCTCTTCAATGTTATCTCTACCAGCTGAACCACTGATGCTATAAGGAGTATGAACACCACTGTCTGCATGTAACCCATGCCTGCCGGTTCCAGTATAAAGGTCTGTATCGGCCATGTCACAGCTGTAGCCAGGATCATTACGAAAACTACTGCCGCAGACATACCGGTTGCCGGCCCTATCTTTTTTGAAACCCCAAGGAAAGGGCAGATGCCTAAAAACTGCTGCAGAACATAGTTGTTTACAAATACAGCAGTTAAAATAATCACGATCATTTCTTTCATCTATGCTTCCTCCTTTGGTCTTTCCTGGCAGTCTCCAAATCCTACCATAGTGCAAAATGTAGCAGAAGGACAGCTTTCACACTCGAAAGATTTTTTCCTTGGCTTATATTTACCAAATTTATTTACAAAAGCTATAAGACAGCCGAAAACGAAGAATCCTCCCGGAGCCATTGTCATTATAGCTACAGGATTATCCGCAAGAACAGGTAAAGGCATCCCCATCCATGTTCCGCTTCCAAAGGCCTCCCTTATAGAAGCCATTACAAACAGAGCCATAGTAAATCCTAAGCCCATACCCAGCGCATCCAATGCAGAATCCACCACTGTATTTTTGCTGGCGAACATTTCAGCTCTTCCCAAAATTATACAGTTTACAACTATAAGAGGTAAGAATATACCAAGTGCATCATAAATTGAATAAGCATATGCATTCAGCAGCATCTGCACTATAGTAACAAAGCTTGCAATAAGAACTATGTAACAAGGGATCCTTACCTTATCCGGGATAACTTTCCTTAAAAGCGAAATAAATATATTTGAACACAGCAGTACCGCTGTAGCCGCTGCTCCCATACCTACGGCACTTGACACCTGAGTGGATGTGGCCAGCACAGGACAAGTCCCCAGGATAAGTACGAGAACAGGGTTTTCTCTGATAATACCGTTGGTAAATACTTTGATCTTATTTCCCATACTTCTCCTCCTTATTTATTCACTATCTCGTAGGCTTCAAAAGCAGAACGGATCTCATCTATAAAATGGTTTGAAGAAATCGTTGCACCGGATATCCTGTCCACATCCTCAAGCTCATCATAAGGCAGACCTCTGAACTGTCCGGCAAATTCTTCTTCCATGATCTTTGTTCCCAGTCCCGCAGTTTCCTTGTGAGAAAGGACTTTCGTATCCACGATATTTCCTTCTGCGTCAATACCGCAGCTTATTTTCAACGTATCTCTTCCGCCGTAACCGTCACCGGTTATCATGAAAACATAACCCGCTCCGTTATCAGCTTCGTAAACCTCCGTTACCAAACTGTCTTCAGGAAGCTCAACATCTATTAAAGTAAAACCGTCAGCCTCCGGCAGCACTTCCGTTCTTGCAGCATCCGCCATAGCCGCTTCCGTAGCTTCGATAACAGGTTTCGTAACACTGTTGATAAGGGCCAGCATGAGGCTCATCACCAGACAAATAGCTCCAAGCACTACAACATATCTTACATACTGGTTTCTCATGATTTTACACCCCCTAACGGTTTAGACACAGTCCATTTACTGATGTACGGAGTAAGTATATTCATGAACAGGATAGCAAAAGATACACCCTCAGGATAATTTCCATAGAATCGGATCAGACATGTTATAAGTCCGCAGCCGATACCAAAAATTATACGTCCCCATTTTGTGGACGGAGTTGTTACATAATCCGTAGCCATGAAAAATGCACCTAAGAAAATACTGCCTGCCAGGATCTGTGCTAAAGCAAACTCAAAACCGCCTTTCGCAAAAGACAGTACAACGGCCGTCCCTATAAAAGCCACCGGGGTATGCCAAGTAATAACTTTTCGAGCCAGCAGGTATATACCGCCTATAAGGATAGCCAATGAACTGATCTCTCCAAGGCTTCCTCCTACGCCCCCGACAAATAACTGAAGCAAACTGATAGAAGGATCCAGTGCACCCTCTTTTAATGATACCAGAGGTGTAGATGTAGATACTCCGTCCACAAAATTAGGAACGGTCCAAGTGGTCATGCTTCCGGAAAAAGCGATAAGCATAACTACCCTTG
>JAFQKJ010000101.1 GCA_017397005.1 Bacillota bacterium | reverse complement strand
GCGCAGATACATTATCCTTCGTTTCAGGAAACTCTGGCGGAAACCAGACCGGATGTGAAGATGAGCCTCGAAGACTTTATCATGTATTGTTTTGAACCGGGATTTTATGAATTGTGCTACGACATTCTTAAATTTGATGAGCAGGAGAAAAAAGATCAGTATGCCAGATGGATGAAGTATGTTGAGACTCATATGCCTGACTTTTATCCCGGGGTGGAAAAAGTGATAAACCGGCAATGGGAAGAAGGGGGTATCGTTTGCGTGGTATCTCACTCCAATTCAGTCAATATAAAGAGAGACTACAGGAATGCAGGGCTTAGAGAACCGGATATGGTGTTCGGATGGGAACTGGGTGAAGGGAAAAGAAAACCTTCGTCATATCCTATAGAAATGATAATGAAGGAATACGGACTGGAAAAATCGGATATACTGGTAATAGATGATCTCAAACCCGGCATGGTAATGGCCCAAAATGCAGGAGTAGATTTTGCCTGTGCAGGATGGTCTCATATAATTCCTAAAATACGTGAATATATGATGGAAAACTGTAAATACTACTTCAAGAGCATTGATGAACTGGAGGAGTTTTGCTTTAGGTAATAAGTTTTGAAATGATAAAAAGTTCCAAAAAACTTAAAGGAAATGCTTGACAGAGGATAGGGTCATATGTATAATAACTATTGTCGCTGATGAGAAACAGTAAGTCAGATGACAGGATGTTCCAAGGTAGCTCAATGGTGGAGCACTCGGCTGTTAACCGATAGGTTGTGGGTTCGAGCCCCACCCTTGGAGCCATTTTATTTTGCCGGGGTGGCGGAATTGGCAGACGCCCGGGACTTAAAATCCCGTGAGATTTTATCTCGTACCGGTTCGACCCCGGTCCCCGGCACCATTTTTTATATCGCGGAGTAGAGCAGCCGGTAGCTCGTCGGGCTCATAACCCGGAGGTCGCAGGTTCAAGTCCTGCCTCCGCAACCACGTAAACAAAGCCTTGCATAAGCAAGGCTCTTTTATTTTTTATCTTTCAATCGTTTGCGAGCATCTTCTATGGATTCTCCTTCTCTGGTCAAAAACTGATCTATAAATTTATCTTCGATTTTTTTATATCCTTTAACCGTTCCTTTTTCTATAGCTTTATATCCGCCGGTCACGGTTTCGGCTACTTTTTTGTTTGCTTGTATTAATTTTGATTTTGCCATATTTATTTTCTTACCTCCCATTAAGTTTAACCCCAGCAAGAATACCGCGAGATAAACAGCGGATCCTGTGAGAGCATTAAGTAAAGCAATGTCATTTGCACTCATTCCTCCGAAGGAAACCAGCATCGAACGCTGGAGTGAGAAAATCGACACCAGTGCATCTGCGAAAGCAATATTTCTCAAGGTTTTCATTACAGGCGATACGTATTTTCTGCTCTTCGCGAGATTGATGACAGCAAAAGTTACCTTTACAAAAGCGTACAGAGCTATGGTTATCATAAGTATTTCATGATAACGAAATCCTTTGTTTTCTGAGAAGGCCATATATGTTGTACCTGCCAGAACAACAGACATTATCATAAACAAAACGCCCGTAAATCGCATTATAAAACGCTCCGAGATCCCGTCAGCCTCTTTTTTTCGGAATCGTAAAAGAACGAAGCGCATTATACTCAAAATCACATAGTATGCAGCCAGCGAGATAAACCACCATGAACCATTTACTAAACCAAGTACGCAGGTATATAGAGCGAAACAGAGATTGGCAAAGAGGTTAAGATAAACCGGCTGTACAGAATTGCCGACCCTCATTTGATGCCTTTAGTGATAGGAATGAGGCTTATAAGCATCGCTATGCCTAAAAGACCTATCAATGTACCGGGAATGAATTTTTCCCAGACAAGACAGAAACACATGCCTAATCCTAAAATCAGTGCACCGGCGATGCCTAAAATAGAGAATAAAACCTTCTTTCCGCTCAGTTTGACAGGGCGCCTGCCTTCCATATTTCTCCATATCATAATAGTGATAATACCCATTGTTCCGCCGATCACTCCGAAAACTACACCTTCGCGAAATGCATCCCATTCCGGAACCAGGGCCATACACATACCCAGGGAAAAGAGTACACCGCTGACAGTGCCGAGGATCAGTGCAATAAAACTGCTTTTTTTCATAAGGATCTCCTTTCGTCAATATTCCAACACTTGTATGCTTAATGTAATGGCAGTATACTGAAAAGTAACAATTAAAACAATCAGCAATATCAGGATAAGTGTTGGAATAATAGGATGGGTGTGAGAATGAACACAAAAAATAACAGACGCCGTCGTGAGTCTGTAGAGAAAATAGAAAAAGCCTTTGTTGAGCTTTTGCAGGAAAATGAGCTGAAGAAAATCACTGTTGCAGATCTATGCAAGATGACAGGACTGAACCGCAGCACATTTTATGCAAATTATCTGGATATCTATGACCTTGCTGACAAAATGCGTAAAAAGCTGGAGGATGAGTTCTCGGCGGTTTTTGCCGACTATGATTATTTTAATGAACATTTTGGTGCGGAAAAGATGTTCGAACATATAAAGGATAATCAAATATTTTATAATACGTACTTTAAACTGTGTTATGAAGAAGAGCATAAGATATCCGTTTATGATCCTAGAAGGGCTGAGCAGGAACATATGACTCAGAATTTGAAGTATCATATCGAGTTTTTCAGGAGCGGCTTGAATACGATCATCAAGATGTGGCTGGCAAATGGCTGCGAAGAGTCTCCTAAGGAGATGGCGGAGATATTGCAATCAGAGTACCGCGGAAGATAGAAGATGGCAGAAAAATTTAATTGAAAATAGGAGGCAATTGAGATGAGAAATAAGCTATTTGCGGTAGTTACTGTACTGGTCATAACGTTGGCGATGGCAGTGCCGTCAATGGCAGAGAATGATGAAGAGATCACAGTATACTATACCAACGATATTCATAGTTATATAGATAATGCAATTGATGATGAAACCGGCCTGACCTATTCGAAGGTGGCTGCATTGAAAGTATCCACACCCGGTGCGCTGCTGGTAGATGCTGGGGATCATATTCAGGGAACTGCATACGGAGATATGGACAGCGGCGAAACGATCATTGATTTAATGAATGCTACAGGATATGATGCTGCCACACTGGGCAACCACGAGTTTGATTACGGCATGGAGGGATGTATGGCTATTATTGAGGCTGCAGAATATCCCTATATTTCCAGCAATTTCCGATATGAAAAAAATGGTGTCAAGGGAGATTTGTTTTTGGACAGTTATGTAATGCTTGAGAGCGGTGGGAAGAACATAGCATTTGTGGGCATCACTACACCGGAGACGATCACAGCTTCTTTCCCTGCCTATTTCCAAGACAATGCAGGAAACTACATTTATGGTATAGATACAGGTGCTGACGGGAAAGAATTGTATACTGCTGTGCAGACAGCTATTGACGAGGCTGAAGCTGACGGTGCGGATTATATCATCGCTTTGGGTCATCTCGGAGTTGATCTTTCTTCCGGCCCATGGACAAGCAGGAATGTTATCGCCAACGTTGCCGGTTTGGATGCGTTCATTGATGGGCACTCGCATACCACACTGGAGATGGAAAAAGTCACAGATAAAAATGGGGATATAGTTATTTTGACGCAGACCGGTTCTTATATGGATACCGTAGGAAAGCTTACGATTTCTGCCGGTGGGGTCGTTTCCACCACACTTCTTACAGGAGAAGAACTGGTTGACATTATTCCTGATGCTGAGGTCAAGAAATTAGAGGACAGTTGGATAAATGAGGTTAATGGTCAGCTTGGCGAAGTGATCGGATATTCACAGGTCGTACTTGACAACTACGACAGCGAAGGAAACCGCCTGGTGCGCAGACAGAGCACTAATACCGGAGATTTTGCCGCAGATGCTCTATATTATTTGTTTGATGAAATGGATATGGATGTGGATGTGGCTGTAATGAATGGAGGGGGTATACGAAACGGTGCTGTTACCGGGGATATGTCCTATCTGACTTGCAAGGAGATCCATACCTTTGGTAACGTGGCATGTCTGCTGGAAGTGACCGGACAGCAGATTTTAGACGCTTTAGAATGGGGTTCCAAGGGGATATCGGCAGACGGTCTTTCGGAAAATGGGAGCCTGCTCCATGTGTCCGGTCTGAAATACACGCTGGATCTTAGTTATGAGTCCTCGGTACAGGCTGATGATAAAGATGTTTGGACCGGCCCGCCTACAGGGGAATACCGTGTAAAGAATGTTCAGGTATGGAATAGAGATACAATGAAGTATGAGCCTTTGGATCTTTCGAAAACCTACCGTCTGGCGGGATATAACTATACTCTGCGAGATCTGGGCGGAGGGTTTGCGATGCTGAACGGATCGGTCAATGTGCTGGACTATGTAGCAGAAGATTATATGGTATTGGCAAATTATATCAAGTCATTTCCTGTCGGTAAGGAAACCGGACTGCCTACCATTACGGCTGATAGCGGGTATGTAGATGTGAACGGCAGCGGGAGGATCACCATTCTGACAGAACAGGAAACTGCGGCTGCCCGTGCAGAAGTTCTATACGATCTATGGGAATTGGCAGGAAAGCCGAAGGCAAGTTGTCAAATGCATTTTACAGACGTTTCTAAGGATGCATGGTATGCTGAGTCTATTAGTTGGGCGGCATCAGAAGGCATCATAACAGGATACAGCAGCAATGAGTTTGGATCTGACGATGCTATCACTCGCGAACAGCTGGTGACCATAATGTGGCGATATGCTAAGTACAATGGAGATGATGTTTCTGTTGGTGAGGATACAAATATACTTTCCTATGATGATGCTGTATATGTCAGTGAATGGGCTGTGCCTGCTATGCAGTGGGCCTGCGGTTTAGGAATTATTCGGGGAATTCCTTATGGGAATACTATGATCCTTCAGCCTGCAGGATGTGTTACCCAAACGCAGGCGGAAACAGTATTGCAGAGATTCTGTGAAAATGCAGAATAAAAAAACTCTCTTGACGAAATGATGTGTACCCCCTTTACTGGATAAATCCAGTGGAGGGGGATTTTTATAAGATCGATTCTTTATGGATGATAGTAAACATATACTTTTTTTTATTGTGAATGTTTGTGTTTACTAAGCATTGCAGTAAGTTCATATCTGCTGTGTATATCCAGTTTACGATAAATATTTTTTGTATGGTCTTTTACTGTATGTTCGGATATGAACAGCATCTTGGAAATATCGCGATTACTGTAGCCGTGTCCTATAAGATCGGCAACTTCCAGTTCTCGTTCTGTCAGTGCGGATAAAAATTCCGGCAGTTCTGATCCTTTTGAAGGTTCCTGCGTTATTTTTTTGTGCAGAGACATCAGCATAAAAGGTGATGTAAACAGATAGATAAATGCCATTATTATCACGATGGCGAGGTGTGTCAGGTAGAGCAGTTCAATATCATTTCTAAACATCTCTAATATAGATGAAGAAATCAGAGCAGATATTATTGCCAAGGTCATGATAACCACCGGAATGGATCTTCTTGGATACTGCTTCATCAGTATCAGACCATAAAGTGGGAGAAGAGCGCAAGGTATTAATCCAATACCCATAAAAGCACAGGCCGGCAGTGATAGAAACGGGATCTTGAGGGAAAGAAAGAGTAAAAGAAAGCCAATTGCTCCAAGCATGATCTCGAAAGATACTGTTTTTATCGGATGTACATTATATTTTTTATATATGAAGTAAGCAGAGATTCCTCCCACGGCAGCAAAAATATAGAGGGTAGAAACACCGTTTTTAATGCTTGCAACAGCAGAAGGCCCTATTACTGCCAAAAGACAAGCAAGGAATGTGAGGATATATACTCCGATGAAAAGATGTTTTGAATATAAAGCACCGTCCTTTTTCTTTAAAAGGCTAGGAAATGTATTTGTGGGCAGCTTGAAGTAGAAGTATATAAGCAGTATAAGCATGAATACTATGCCGAATCTGAAATAGGTAAATGGCAGTTTAAAAATATCATTCTGAAGTATGGATACTACGATATAACCTATGGGGTAGGCTACGAGGAGATGAAGTATGGTGGTTTTTTCTGTAAATACATATATCATAGTAGAAGCTTCAAAACCTATCATAAAGCAGCAGGAGAAACATTGAATGTATATAAGAACTGCAAGCATTTCTTCTGACAGAGGAAGAAACAGGCCTAGCACAGATATAAAAGCTATAACGACAGCCGCTCTGGCGGCATAGATAAATTTTTTAGGAAATAATATGAGCCAGACGATATTGAGAATATATCCTATTGCGATAATAGCGGTGATATTGTCCATATCTATAGGCAGAGGTGTTCGACCGTCTATATTAAGTGCCGGCCCTGTATAATATATGACCCCCATTTGCCATATCATAAACATGACAAAACAAATAAGCCTTGATAAAGGGTAATCGATCCTCTTTTTTTCGTTTTCTAAAAGTATCTGGTCGTACATTAGGAAGGCCTCCTTCCAAACACAAAAACCTGAAAAAATGCTTTTATATTAAAATCCCCCGAGTGTGGGATGGTAAAAAAACACATATTTAATAGAATTTAATCAAGAACGATAAGTTATTATATCATATTAAAACGTTCGTGAAAAGGAGGTGTGGGATGCGACAGCTATATGAACAGGTACAGGTAGATGAAGGCCGCATGCGTTTTTATGCGGAATGTGACATCAGTGGAAAGCGGATCTATTCAAAGAAGCTTCCGGTGGTATGCAGGATAAAAGATCTGCTTGTACCTATGGACGAGGGGAGCGTTGGTGGATTTAAGCAATCGATGTATAACCACAGGAAAGCTGACGCGATCCAAGACCTGGCAAGATTCTTTAACCAATGCCGAAAATGCGGCAAATGGGTCTGCGATGAAATGTATGATCCTCAGCTGATGGAATGTACAAGATGCGTTGCCGCAGCGGAACAAGAGTAAGAGGAGGAAAATGAGATGGGAAATGATTTATTCGGAGGATTAGGCGGTTTAATGAAAGGGCTCAGCAATTTAATGCCGCAGGATGATCCGGCAGTAAAAATGATGAATGCACATACACAAGTAAATGATCTTAAAAAACAGGAAAAAGAATTGTATGCTGAGATCGGCGTGATGGCTATTGAAAGATACGGACTGGAATCTTTCGGGGAAGCAGCAGACAGGCTCAAACTGATCCAGAGCAACCTGGCTATGGCTACGAGAGAACTGGATTCACAAAAAGCAGAGAAAGAGGCAAAAGAAAAAGCGCAGCAGGAGGCGGCAGCAGCGGCAAGATGTCCAAGCTGCGGAAGCGACAATCCTGAAGGAACGAAGTTCTGTCAGGAGTGCGGTACAAAATTGGGGGCGACTCATTGTACCTCATGCGGAGCTGCCTTGGCGCCGGGAAGCCGTTTCTGCGGAGAATGCGGTGCAAGACAGCCTGAATAGGAGGGGATCCTATGGCAACATATAAGCAGCCTTGTTTACATTGCGGTACATTTATAGAGAGGGATTCGAGATTCTGCCCTGCCTGCGGCAGCGGCAGCCCTTTTGGATACATATGCCCCACTTGCCGAAGTCCTATAGGAAAAGAACAGAAAGTGTGTTCTGGCTGCGGCAGACAGCTCAGGGTGATTTGTCCGCACTGTGGAAGGGAGACCTTTGTTTCGGAAGAATGCGAGCATTGTAAAGGCAGTCTTATGATAAGATGCCGAAATCCAAGATGCGGCGAAAAGCAGTTCTTCCAAAACTTAAAATGTACAGCTTGCGGCAAACGACTGGACAGATAGGAGGATAGGCATGTTAAGATCTTTTACCAGAAATTATGAAGACAATTCTACAGAAGCAGGATTTCAGTTCACTTTTTATTGTGATATCTGCAGTGACGGTTTTAAAAGCAGTTTTGTAGAGTCTGAGACTTATAAAAAAGGAAAGTTTTTCAGAGGATTGGGCCGAGGGGCGAGCACACTTGGAAGTCTGATGGGCGGTAAAGCTCACAGCTTAGGATATAATGCAGACAGAGCAGTGGACATACTCAGTGAACGTTTTGAAGGCAGGAGCCCGGAGTGGCAGAAGGAGCATGAGAGGGCTTTTGAAAGAGCGCAGAATGAAGCGAGGCAGCATTTTCACAGATGCCCGAGCTGCAATCAGTATGTGTGCGATTCATGCTGGAATGAAGATGAAGGTCTTTGTACAGCATGTGCTCCAAGACAGGAGATATATGTAGCAAAAGCGAGAGCTGAAGCAATGAAGAGAAATATAGATGAGGCCGGAGAAAGCGCTACTGTATGGAAAGGAAATATAGAAAGTAAAACAACGATTTGTCCGGTATGCGGTAAACCTGCCGGGACAGGGAAGTTCTGCAGTAACTGTGGTGCATCTCTCAGCCTGAACAAATGCCCGAATTGCGGAAGTGAAAATGCACAAGGAGCTAGGTTCTGCAATAACTGCGGAACTCCGATGACGGCACCGCAGCAGGCCCCGACAGGTATATGCAGCAATTGTGGAAAAAAGAATGATCCGGGAACAAAGTTCTGCGGAGACTGCGGCACTAAGCTGTAGATGAAGGACCGCAGCGTAAGGGATTGAAAAGGAGGTAAAGAATATGAAAAAACTATTGGCGATCTTGCTTACATTGGTATTGATGATGACTTTTGCTGGCTGCGGAGGAGGTACAGGAGATGAAGGCGGTTCAGGTGAGGCCGAAAATCAGGAAGTAAATGTAAGCAGTACTAAAACTTTGGGTTATTTCAATGACTATCTTATCGACGGGGAGTACACAATGGAAACTCAGATGGAAGTTGAAGGAATATCCACTGCGGGGTTTTATGCGGTAAAGGGAGATATGCTTTACAGTGAAAGTGAAATGGATGGAGTTACCAGCATGATGATCTCGAAAGACGGATCACAGTATGTTCTTGATCCTGCCACCAAAACCTGCATAAAGATGTCCATGGATATGGCGGATATGTCGGAAATGTTTGCTGAAGAAGCAGAAAAATATGAAACAGCACTTAATACCGGAACCATTGATATTGGCGGTGTTACTTATGAATACGAAGAGTTCGCAGTGGAAGAAGAGACAACAGCGAAATATTGTTATGACGGAGATGAATTGAAATATATAATTACCACTATGGACGGGGAAGAGTATACAATGCAGATCCTCAGCATGGAAAAAGGTGCAGATCCTTCACTTTTCGAGATCCCGGAAGGATATACAGTGCTTGAACTCTAAAAACACAGGATAAAACATAAAAATATAAAGTAAAAAGCGAGGCGTGAGCCTCGCTTAAAACTTTTTATCAAATCTATATTTTATGGATGATAGTAAACATATACTTTTGTGATAACGTTGTCTTTAACTGTTATCTCAACAAGATTGTATGTAAAGTAAGGATTGCCTGAAGCAAGATCTACCATTGAGTCGTAGACCACCTTTGAAGAACTTGACCAGTCTTCGATCACTGCATCTTCAGCAACATAGAGAACATCATAATCTCCTGTTTCAGCATAGCATGCAGCGCCTGCTTCATCCATGAGTACCCACATCTGATCCTGACCTGACCAGTATAATGTAAGGTCTGAATTGTTGATGTACATTTCTGTTTTGTTGGTGTTGTAATTTACAGATTTAACTGTGATAGGTGAGAGATATTCTATGTCATCAGAGAAATCTATAACAGATCTTCCAGGAATAAGAGCATCCACTTCTGCCTGAGTAAGTCCTACAGGTTCAGCAAAGTTGATCTTGACTTTTTCTCCGTCTACTTCTGTCATGATGTCATATCTGTCGATGTAAACCTGATATTTGCCGTCAGCTAATGTTGTTGGGATCTCGTGTTTTCCGATATAAACGCTCTTTGTACTGTCATCCCAGTAGATTTCTTTGCCGTATGCTTCTCCGATAGCACGAACAGGTAAGTATGTTGTACCGTTGTAGAGCAGAACTTCTACTTCGTTGCCGTTAACGTCTTTTGGTGTGAATTCTTCGTCGTCGATGTAGAGCTCAACGCCTGTGTGGACCTGGATATTTTTTGCTTCCAGTGCAGCAAATGCTACAGTAGTCAAGCTGAAGATCAGTACTGTTACGAGAACACCGCAGATAAATCCTGATAATCTTTTCATAATTCTTGCCTCCATTGATGTTATTGTTAAGAATTATAATAGCACTTCTAAAAAACACAGTCAATGTGAAGAATAGGTCATTAACAGCGCCTTGAAGATGGAAATAAGAATGAGGCCATGATATAATGGTAAAAATAGATTCAAATCAAAGGAGACTCTTATATGAATAAAAAAACCATCGTGATCATACTGGCATTAATGGTGGCGGCAGCCGGATTGATCTTGATAATGTCATCAAATAAAAACGGTGGATGTGAAGCTGAGCAGGAACCGGTCAGCATGGAGGCGCTTTACGCAGATTCCGTGGCAGATGCGGTAAATGCAGAAGCAGATGAGATAGAAGAACTTGTGGAACTGACAGAAGATTCCGATATGGTAACTTGGAACGAAGAAGGAAACAAGGTCTTGCTCGTATCATGGCATAAATATCCTGAAAGCTACATACCGGGGGAATCATTCATTTGTTCTTACGGTGAAGTGTGGACTTTCACTGATAAAGAGATGTTAAACTGGTATGATCAAAACTCTGAAGGTGTTGAAGACTGGGAACTTAGAATGGAACAGCTTATAGGCCTGCCGGAAAGCAAAGACACCACTCATTTCTCTGCATTCTGGGTAGATATTGATGAAGTGGTTCGACCTGCATATGAGCCGGATGTAACAGGACAGGT
>JAFQKJ010000100.1 GCA_017397005.1 Bacillota bacterium | reverse complement strand
TGTTACGTCTAAAGTCTTAAAGAAAGTAACCATCGGATTCGGCGCTTTCATCCAAAGTTCATATGCCATATTCCTTGTTGTGTCTTTTGGTTGAATTTCTCTCGCCATAATATCCTCCTAAATTTATTTTCTTGACAGCAGGCTGACCACTTCACAATGTACAGAGTGAGGGAACATATCCACAGGCTGAGCTTTTACGAATTCATATCCCATTTCTTTAAGCTTCTTCACGTCTCTTGCAAGGGTTGCCGGGCTGCAGGATACGTAAACTATCCTGTCAACTCCTGCATCTGCAACGGCTTTAAGGAGTCTTTCATCACAGCCGCTTCTTGGAGGATCCAGCACTGCCACATGAGCTCTGGTTCCTTTAAGAACCATTTCCGGCAGCACTTCTTCCGCTTTTCCGCAGGTGAATACTGCATTTACTATTCCATTTTTAATAGCATTCCTGTTTGCATCAAGGATAGCATCCTTAACCACTTCGATACCGATGACTCTTTTAGCCTTTGAAGCCAGATAAAGGCTGATAGTTCCCACACCACAGTATAAGTCAAACACTGTTTCTTTTCCTGTCAGCTCTGCAAATTCCGCAACTTTAGCATAGAGCTTCTTTGCCTGCTTTGTATTTACCTGATAGAAAGATCTAGGAGAGATCAGATACTCTATGCCTTCAAAATTGTCGGTTATCCTTTCCTGACCGTAAACAAAGATATTCTTATCTCCCATTACAGCTCCGCCCTGTTTATTTTGATTTATATTTAAAACAAAACTTCTGAGCTTGTACTTTACTCCTGTTTCTTCATCCGGCTCGATCTCATCTATAGCTTCCTTGAGCCATTCTACAAGGGTTTCCTGTTCAGGAAGTTTTCCTTTGTTTATTACCAGCACTACCATAACTTCGCCGGTGCCTTCTGCATTTCTTACTACGAGATGTCTTAAAGTGCCCTTTTCTGTCTTTCCGTTGTATACAGACACACCGAACTGAGTTATATAATCCCTGATGACCTGAGCTACAGTGACCGCAGGTTCAGACTGAAGCATGCAGTCCTGACAGTCCACCACATAATGAGTCTTTGCTTTATAGAACCCTATAGATGGATTTTCTGTATTTCCGCCCACAGGGAACTGACCGTTGTTCCTGTAATATACCGGCACTTCCATTCCAATTATATCAAGTACTTCCGGATCCTTTACTCCTCCGATACGTTCAAGCACGCTTTTTACCTGACGCTGTTTGAGTATAAGCTGCCCCTCATAATCCAGCGCCGCCAGACTGCAGCCCCCGCATTCTCTGGAATACTCACATTCCGGCACCACTCTGTATTCTGAAGGTTCATCTATTTCAAAGAGTCTTCCAAAAGCAAAATTCTTTTTTACCTTAGTTATTTCAACTGTACAGACATCACCAACCACTGCGTCGTCAACAAAAACTGCCATTCCGTCAACTCTGCCTATCCCTTCACCGCTTTGGCCCATATCCACTATTTCTACTTTATATTTTTCTCCTGCTGTCAGCATTTTCTGTCTCCTTATAAAAAATGTGGACGCGTCAGCAGCGCCCACAAATACTAATCGATCTTATATTTTGTCTTAAATTTGTTCTGCATCATTACCTTCAGGATCTTTCTTACCTGCGGGATCTCTTCCTTAGTCATATAACGTTTTGGAAGGATAACTATCATTCCTGCTGTATTGAAGATAAGGAAATGTGTTTTACATTCATCTCCGTTATAAAGGTTTTCCCACTCAAATACCTTTGTCTTTTCCTCATCATATGCTTCAGAAACAACATTGTCCTCACAGATGATCATATGTCTCTTCGCTCCCATATACTCAAAGTCAGCTTTGTGAAGCTTATTTGTGATATGTCTCATAAATGCCACGAGTCCAAGATCTAAGACTATAAATGCCACTGCTATGAGTTTGAGCATATTTGTCATTTCGATAGTGCCTATAGTTCCAAGGATCAGATAGCCTATGGAAATAACAGCTATACCTACCATTCCGAAAATAGCAAATTTGTTCTTACCCATTACATTATTAAACACTACATTCCTGTAATCCAGCTTCTCTAATTCCACATCAAATTCTACATGTCTTACATCAGCCATCTTTATATCCTCCCTATTTAATAACGTGAACTTTCATCATATTCGTACTTCCTGATTTTCCAAAAGGAAATCCCGCTGTAAAAATAACCTTGTCTCCTTTTTTAAGGAAATCTGTCTCTGCCAATACAGCTTCTACCGACTGCTTATATATCTCTTCTTCATTTTTCTGCTCTTTGATTATAACAGGATATACTCCCCATGTTACAGAAAGCCTTCTTGCGGTTTCAATGCTGTCGGTCGTTACGAATATAGGTGCCTTAGGTCTGAATTTTGACACCATCCTTCCTGCAAATCCTGAAGAACTTGCGGTAAGTATCATGCTTGCGTTAAGATTTTCCGCAACTATAACAGTAGCATAACCTATCGCATTTGTCA
>JAFQKJ010000099.1 GCA_017397005.1 Bacillota bacterium | reverse complement strand
GTAACTAATACTCTCTCGCCTTTTTCCGCCACAATATTTATTTCTTTGACTAAATCGTCCATTTGACCTTCTGTAGATCTTATGTCTATATGAGGATCCACCAGTCCGGTAGGTCTTATAAGCTGTTCAACAAAAATATTTTCACTTTTTTCCTTTTCATAAACTGCAGGAGTAGCGCTCACATATATCGCCTGGTTTACTGTATTCTCAAACTCCTCGAACTTCATCGGCCTGTTGTCTAGCGCAGAAGGCAATCTGAATCCATATTCTACTAATGATTCTTTTCTGGATCGGTCTCCAGCATACATTGCTCTAAGCTGAGGCATCATAACATGAGACTCATCCACTATCAGCAGAAAATCTTCAGGAAAATAATCTATCAGTGTATAGGGCCTTTCTCCCGGTTTTAACCCTGTCAGATGACGGGAATAGTTTTCTATGCCTTTGCAGCTTCCCGTTTCTTTCAGCATCTCTATATCATATCTGGTCCTTTGTTCGATCCTCTGAGCCTCAAGGAGTTTCCCTCTGTCTACAAAGTATTTGATACGTTCTTCAAGCTCCTCTTCTATAGATGCCGCTGCCTTTTCTATATTTTCTTCACTTGTTACATAATGAGATGCAGGATAGATCGCCACATGGTTTCTCAATCCTATTATCTCGCCGGTGAGATAATTGATCTCTTTTATCGACTCGACTTCATCACCAAACAACTCTACTCGTATAGTTCTTTCTGATCCTGCCGGGAAAATATCTATGATATCCCCTCTTACTCTGAAAGTCCCGCGAGTAAAACTCATATCATTTCTTACATACTGTATGTCAACCAGTTTTCTTATTATCTCATGCCTGCTTTTTTCCATGCCGGGTCTCAGGGACAATACCTGATTCTCATAGTCTATCGGGCTTCCCAAGCCATAAATGCAAGATACACTGGCAACGATTATTACATCTCTTCTTTCAGACAATGCCGCAGTTGCCGAGTGTCTTAGTTTATCTATCTCATCGTTTATATCCGAATCCTTTTCTATATATGTGTCCGTCTGAGCCACATAAGCTTCAGGCTGATAATAGTCATAATAGGATACAAAATACTCTACCGCATTATCCGGGAAGAATTCTTTGAACTCACCGTAAAGCTGTGCCGCAAGAGTCTTGTTATGAGATACCACAAGTACCGGTCTTTGTACCTTTTCTATAACATTGGCAATAGTAAAAGTCTTTCCTGAGCCTGTTACTCCCAGCAAAGTCTGATGTTTTTTTCCTTTTTCTATTCCTTCCGCCAGTTTTCCTATAGCCTGAGGCTGATCTCCCATAGGCTTGTACTCAGATCGCAATACAAATCTGTCCATCTTTTCTTCCTCTGTTTCACATATGATTTATTATCACCAAGCGAAGTAATTATACCATACCATCATTAAAAAGTACACAGCAAAGTGAACATTTGTTCTGTTCTATCTTTGCCAAAAAATACAACAGACTCTCGTCAAAGAGTCTATTAATGCCGCTATATCCTTGAAATAAATGATGGGCTTTCATCAAAAACAGTTATTCTCTGTACAGTGTTTTCCCATTCCTTCATTGCCTTAGCGCTGTTTTTTCTGTTTAATTGATCCTTGCTTAGAATTACAGATGTACATCC
>JAFQKJ010000098.1 GCA_017397005.1 Bacillota bacterium | reverse complement strand
GTTCGTCTCAGAAACATGGCCTCAGATAGAACCGGAAGTTTGGAAAAAAGCCCGTGCCGAAGCCTTCAAAGCTATCCGTTCAGATGTAGAACTTAAGATCTACGGCTCTGATATCGATGGCAAAGCAGTATCCGCTTCTCGTGTAAATGCAGTGCAGGCAGGACTGAGCGATGATATAGTTTTCAGGAGACAGCCTTTTGATAAACTGGATATTCAGGATGACTACTCTATTATCATAACCAATCCTCCTTACGGAGAGAGGATAGGCGAAAAGAAGGATATCGAGCAGATCTATCGGGACCTGAACTATAAAATGTCAAAAAACAATACCTTGTCTTTATACATCATAACCGCTGACAAGGCTCTTGAAAATGCATTGAAATTCAAAAAAGCAGACCGTCGCAGAAAACTCTACAACGGCCGTATCGAAACCACATATTATCAATATTACGGAGAAAGACCACCAAAAGAATAAGGGCAGCCGCGCGCTGCCCTTTTTTTACCGGTTTTAAAGTCCTGCAATACCTTTAAGTTCTTCCTGAATCTTTGCTTTTCTTGCATCCGCCGCTCCAAAGCTTTCACCTTTAACGAAGTAATAAACCTTGAGCTTCGGTTCTGTTCCGGAAGGTCTCAGTGCTGCGAATGAACCGTCAGCAAAGCTGATCTTTAATGCATTTTCCTTAGGAAGACCGGTTTCATCGTTAAGATAATCCACTACAGATACCGCTTCTCCCGCAAGCAGAGCCACCTCAGCCTTTCTCACGTTATCCATTACAGCATCCATCTTTTCCATTCCTTCAAGTCCCTCAAACATCACGCTTGAAGTGTATTCCTTAGAACATCCGTACTCAGCATATAATTCTTCAAGTCTGTCGAGGATAGTTGTGCCGTTTTTTCTGCAGCATCCTGCCATTTCAGCGAAAAGCATACATGCATTTGCTCCGTCCTTGTCTCTTGCATGAGTTCCGGAGAGGCATCCGCCGCTTTCTTCATATCCAAATACAAAATTGTATTCTCCGCTTTCATCACACTGATTCATTATTTCTCCTATATACTTGAATCCTGTGAGAGTTTCTTTTACTGTAATACCTGCTTTTTCAGCAATTTCTTTTCCAAGAGTGCCTGTAACGATAGTCTGCACCATAAGAGGATTTTCAGGCATATCTTTCTTGTTTCTAATTATAAAATCAAGGAGAAGCGCTCCTGCCTGATTTCCTGTTAGGATCTTGTATCCGCCCTCTTTATCCTTTAATGCCACTCCTACTCTGTCACAATCAGGATCTGTCAGCAATACTATTTCCGCATCCTTTTCTTTTGCCAGTGCTATTGCCATTTCAAAAGATTTCGGGTCCTCCGGATTAGGGACATCAACTGTAGAGAAACTTCCGTCTGCCTTCATCTGTTCCTTGACGAAAGAAACCTTTTTAAAGCCTCTTTCCTTGAGAAGTTCATCGACGCAACCGATACCCGTTCCGTGAAGTGCAGAATACACTATAGGAGTATCATAGTCCACATCATCACATACTGAAGCCTTTACAATTGCATTTCTGAATTTATAGTCGTTTGAAAGACCTATCTTCTGATGGATAGAATTTAGTCTAAGATATCCTACGTAAGGATGGATCTGAGAGAATTCTTTGATGTTTCTGAATTCTCTGGCGATAGTCTTCATATCTTCCGGAACCATCTGAGCTCCGTACTTGTTATACACTTTAAATCCGTTATACTCTTTAGGATTATGACTGGCAGTTATCATTATACCGCCTTCGAGACCCAAATGACGAATAGCAAATGACAGCTGCGGTACAGATCTAGGTCCAAGAAATCTGGCAACTCCTATGCCGTTTCCTAACAGAACTCTTACCACTGTGTCACTGAAACTTTCAGATGTTTCTCTTGTATCAAACGCCACAGCAATACCGTTGCCTACTCTTCCACCGGCTTTTCTTATAAGATCGTTGGAAAAGGCCTGAGTAGCTCTTGCCACCTGGTAATTATTCATCCTGCTTGTGCCTACTCCTACCACTCC
>JAFQKJ010000097.1 GCA_017397005.1 Bacillota bacterium | reverse complement strand
GCAGAAGCAATGGGTATCAACCTCTTTAAACATAAGCAGATGAGCTTTGTTATCAGTTCATTCTTCGCCGGCATAGGCGGTGCACTTTTGGCTATGTTCCAGACAACTATCCAGGCATCAGCTTTCAAGGCGGCAATGACATACGAATTCCTGCTCATCGTTGTAATCGGAGGCATGGGTTCCGTTACAGGCAGTGTTATCGCATCATATCTGTTTATTGCCTGCCGTGAATGGTGGCTCAGATTCCTGGATGCGGAGACATATATCGGAGATTTCAAAGTGCCGCTTCTCAGAGCCGGCTTCAGAAACGTTGTCTTTGCGGTAATCATCATGATCATCGTACTCTTCTATAGAAAGGGTATTATGGGAACCAACGAATTCTCCTGGGACGCACTGATACGCTGGTTTAAAAACCTGCCGCGAAATATCAAGAGCATACCGGGAAGGATAAAGAATATTCCTAATAAATTTAAAAGAAAAAGTAAGAAGGAGGCGCAGGTAAATGAGTAAAGAAAATGTATTGCGTGTCTCCGACGTTACTATGCAGTTCGGCGGAGTTGTTGCTGTAAACAACTTCAGCATGGAAGTAAATAAAGGAGAGATCGTTGGTCTTATCGGACCTAACGGTGCAGGGAAAACCACTGCATTCAACTGTATAACCGGCGTATATGCTCCAACAAACGGCCAGATAGAATTTAACGGAGAAGTTATCGTATCAAATCATCCTCACGGCAAGATGAAGCAGATGTATAAAGGCGAAAACATGGGGAAATATAACAAAATAATAGCCCCTACACCGGATAAGATAACAAAAAAAGGTATTGCAAGAACCTTCCAGAACATCAGACTTTTCTCAAGCCTCTCGGTGTTTGACAACGTTCTTATCGCAAAACATCTTCACGCGAAACAGAATGTTTTCACAGCAACTTTCAGGCTCAATCACAAGGAAGAAAAGAGAATGAGAGAAGAGACCATGGCACTGCTGAAAGAACAGGGTCTTGACAAGTTCAAGGATGATGTGGCAAGCTCACTTCCGTACGGACTTCAGAGAAGGCTGGAAATAGCAAGAGCTTTGGCTACAAATCCAAAACTCCTTCTTCTTGATGAACCTGCTGCAGGTATGAATCCTCAGGAATCAGATGAACTTATGGGATTTATTGGAGAGATAAGAGATAAATACGATCTGTCCATATTCCTTATCGAACATCATATGCAGTTGGTAATGGGTATCTGCGAAAGGATATACGTATTGGATTACGGTATCAAGATCGCAGAAGGAAATCCTGAACAGATACAGAATAATCCAAGAGTAATCGAAGCTTATCTGGGGGTGGATGAATAATGCTGAAAATTGAAAACCTTAACGTTCATTATGGCGGGATCCACGCTCTCAGAGGCGTAAATATGCATATTCAGGAGGGAAAGATAATCTCTCTTATCGGTGCAAACGGTGCAGGAAAAAGCACAACACTCAAGTCTATAATGGGTCTTGTTGATAAATCAGCCGGAAGTGTTATATACAAAGGCGAAGATATAACAAAAGCTCAGACAATAGACATAGTAAAAAAAGGAATATCTCTTACTCCGGAAGGAAGAAGAGTTTTTCCTGATCTTACAGTAAAAGAAAATCTGCTTCTTGGAGCTTATCTTAGAAAAGATAAGGCTGAGATAAAAAAAGACCTTGAAATGGTTTACGGTCTTTTCCCTCGTCTTCTCGAAAGAGAATGGCAGATCGCAGCAACTCTTTCCGGAGGAGAACAGCAGATGCTGGCGGTAGGCAGATCACTTATGAGCAAACCTCAGCTTCTTATGATGGACGAACCTTCACTGGGTTTGGCTCCTATAATCGTAAAGAGCATATTTGAGATCATTAAAGAGATCAACAAGAACGGAGTAAGCGTTCTGCTTATCGAACAGAATGCGAAAGCTGCTCTTGAGATCTCCGATTATGCATATGTTCTTGAAACAGGTACTGTTGTACTGGAAGGCCCGGGAAAAGAACTTATTACAAATGATCAGGTAAGAAAGGCATATTTAGGTGCCTAGAATCAACCACTATTAATAACGGAGGTAATATTATGACAGATAAGATCAAAGCTGCTATTGAAGACATCAGACCTTTTTTACAGTCACATGGCGGAGATGTTGAATTCGTTTCTTATGAAGAAGGCGTAGTAAACGTTAGATTACAGGGCGCTTGTCAGGGATGCTCAGGCGCAAGAATGACACTTAAAAACGGGATCCAGAGAGTTCTTCAGGAACAGTTCCCGGAAGACGTTAAAAGCGTTGAAGCTGTAGATTAAAATTGTAAGAGAAACAAGGAAGCATTTCTTTGCTTCCTTGTTTTTGTAAGGGGCAAAAATGAGAATAAAAACTATAGTTGCAATAATAATGATAGCTGTTCTGGGCATATACGGAGTGTCCTGCGCCGTTGGAGATAAAGGCGAAGGTGCATCCGCAAAGATCCCGGAATCTAAAAAAGAAGTAGTAGAATTAAGCCTTGTGTGCGTTGGAGACATCATGGCGCATAAACCTCAGTATGAATCTGCCTATGATTCTGCTACAGGAACATATAATTTTGACAGCAATTATCAGTATGTAAAACCATATATAGAAGAAGCTGATATAGCGCTTTGCAATGTGGAGACCGTATTTGCGGATAAAGCACCTTGCGGATATCCTATGTTCAATGCACCGGATGAGCTGGCTACAGCTATCAAGAATGCAGGATTTGATGTTGCTATAACATCAAACAATCATATGATAGACCAGGGCACTGCAGGTGTGGAAAGAAGTATTCAGGTGCTTCAGGGAGCGGGCCTTTCCACTGTAGGTTCAAAATTAACAGAGGAAGAACCTGACTATATAATCGTAGAAGCAGAAGGTGTAAAAGTTGGTGTGGTGGCATATACCTATGAAACCACAGGATCGAATTCAACACCAAGCATAAACGGATTGAATATCCCGGCTGATATTCAGAACAGGATATGCACTTTTAATCCAGCAACATGGCAGACTGACATTACAGAAATAAAAGACAATGTCAATGCGGTTAAAGCTGCAGGGGCAGACATAGTTGTTTGCTATTTCCACTGGGGAGAAGAGTATCACAGCCAGCCGCTGGATTACCAGGTAAACATGGCAAATGAAATGATCGCTGACACAGGAGTAGACGTAATTTTTGCATCTCATCCGCATGTTATAGAGCCTGCAGTGGTTATTTGGAGTGAAGCTCAGAAGAAGAATGTTCCTGTTTATTATTCCATGGGCAACTTCATATCAAATCAGAGATCTGAAACATTAGGAGCCGGAAGAAGAAATACTGAAGACGGCATGATAGCCGGTGTAAACTTTGAGATCACTAAGGTGGACGGCCAGGTGGCATATATCGAAATGGTAGAAGCCAATGTTCTTCCTACATGGGTAAACAGATACAAGCCAAACGGAAAATGGGCATACGATGTAATACCTTTGGATAATAATTACGGTACAAATGCATCATTGACAGCATCAGGAAATGTTTACAGAGCAGACCAGTCCATAGTGGATTCTCTTAATATCGTGGGATCATCTTATGAAAGAGATGAAGTTGGAAGGATACTGCTTTTCGACGCAAGCAAGTGGAAGACTGAAAATACAGAGAACACAGAAGATGCTGAATAGACTGAATGAGATTTTAGACGACTGCATATCTGCCGCATATGAAGCGGGAGAAGCTATTTTAAAAATATATAATGAAGGTTTTCACGTACAGGAAAAAGCAGATCACACTCCTGTAACGGAAGCTGATATAAAAGCCAATCAGATAATTCTTGAAAGACTTATGAACAAGTATCCGGAGGTCGCTTATTTGGCGGAAGAGTCTGCAGACGATTTGTCAAGGCTGGAAAAAGACTGGTGTTTTATAATAGACCCTCTTGACGGAACAAAAGAATTTATTAAACGTTCAAATGAATTTACCGTTAATATTGCTTTGGTGAATGATCAGAGACCTGTGTTAGGTGTAGTGTATATACCTGCGCTGCGGGAGGTATATTATGCAGTAAAAGGTAAAGGCGCTTTCAAAAAAGAGATAAATAAAG
>JAFQKJ010000096.1 GCA_017397005.1 Bacillota bacterium | reverse complement strand
GTACTATGTGCCGGAAACAGTAAAGGCGGATGTCCTGTTCAGAAATATGAAGAAGACGAAAAACAGATTAGCTGTAGTTTTAGACGAATACGGAGGTATGAGAGGGATCGTTACGATCAATGATCTTGTGGAAGAACTGGTAGGGGATTTCAATAAAGAAACCTTTGATGATCAGTATATGCCTACATAATTATAAAAAAGCTGCGGGATATCACTATGTGATACTCTCACAGCTTTTATTTTTGCTATTGTCCCCAGTAAAGGGCATTTCTCTGAACTATATAGTCAGAACATTCTATAACGAGGAATCCTGCTTTTGAAGTAAAAAATCCTGTTTCGGGTTTTCCTACCTTGAAATCCGGATCGTTTTCTATCTTGTCATAGTATTCTGTGATCTTATCCAAAGTGGTTTCGAATTCTTCGGACATCATACCGTTATCTATATATCTTGAACGGAACAGTCTTTCCGTGTTGTAGTCATTATCCGGAAAAATATCGTCGATAGCCAAAACAGCCCTCATGCCTGTGAAAATGGCTTTGTGGTCGCATATAACCGCGTCTTTGAGAGAGTTGTCTTTTAATAATTTTTTTGCTTCAGAAACGAGTTTCGTTGCTTCTGTGATCCGTTCGTTTGAATAACGGTCTCTTTCATGTTCAAGCATTTTCCGCACCTCCATAATTTAACCATTCATATTTTACCACAGTATCATCAATATGTCATAAAAGATTTGAACATCGCATATATTGATGCAAAGCAGGGTAAAGGATGGTGATAACTTTACATGAAGGATTACATAGAAGAACGAGCGCTGGAACTGGCGAATTATATATTGGAGACCGGAGCGACAGTAAGAGCGGCTGCAAAAAAATTCGGAGTATCCAAGTCTACGGTCCATCAGGACATAACTTCAAGACTGGCCGAGATAAATCCGGGTCTGGCAGCAGAGGTGAAAGAAGTTTTAGACAACAATAAAGCCGAGAGGCACATAAGAGGGGGAAATGCCACAAAAGAGAAGTATAAAAAAGCATCAGCCTGATACATAAGAAAAGGGTACATACTTTTGTATGCACCCTTTAATACGTTATTTGAAAGAATACAGGAAGTTCATTATCCCGTTGGCATCGCACTGTGCGGCTTTTTGTCTCCATTCGGAGGATTTCAGGAGTTCTATCTCTGTTTCATTTGTGAAGAAACCGTGTTCTATGAGGACTGCCGGCATATCGGTGTTTTTGATAACCGCATAATTTGCTGTTTTTGATCCTCTGTCTTTAAGACCTACTTCCGGAATGTTAGCTTCTCTGATGTATTCAGCAAGCATTTTTCCGTATTTGCTAGAAGCGTAATAGTAGATCTCCCATCCGCTGACATTGTTTTCCCAGGCTACTCCGTCCCCAAAAGCATTTGCATGACAGCTTACGAAAATATCTGCATTTGAATTGTTAGCTATAGAGCATCTGTCTGCAAGAGATACGTCAGTATCATCGTTTACAGTCATGAGAACAGTGATACCTTTGCTTTCAAGTATCTTTTTTATCCTCTTTGCGATATCCCTGTTGAGTTCATATTCCATAAGGCTTCCATCAGGACTTCTTTTGCCTCCTGTGGATTTTCCGTGGCCTGGATCAAGTATAACTACAAGCTCGCCGTCATCATACGGATTAAAGTAGTTAAGGTTCTTTTTAAAGTATATCGTCATTTGTTTAAGGTCGTCGGACAGGCTGATATTTGCAGACTGTACATTGTTCATATCGAATACAAGTCTGAATGTGGTGTCGTTATACATACTTCCTCTTACAGATGATACTGCTGATCTCATATTATCTATAGAGGCGAGTGTTTTTTGACAGCTTGAAGTTGCTGTATAATTTTTAAAATCTATTACATATCTGTCAGGATCCGTCAAAGTTGATACTTCATGGCTTTCTAAGTCCATTGCTGAATCCGAATAAAGTGTGACAGATGTATACATATTGGTTTTGTTTCCAAAATTAACAGTTATTTTTTCTATGTTTACCGGATCCTCCACAGGATCTTCGACAGGATCTTCCTCTTCTTCGGTGTTATTATTAGGTACGTTGACGATAGCTGTTCTTGTTTCGTTCTCCCAGTCAACTTCAAATCCAAGATTTTCAGAAACGAATCTTACAGGTATAAGAGTTCTGTCGTCTACGATTTGAGGAGGAACATC
>JAFQKJ010000013.1 GCA_017397005.1 Bacillota bacterium | reverse complement strand
TAGAAGCAGCTGTAAACCTGATCAGCTGTTGCCAACCACAATGGGATACCCTGTTCTGCATAAGCAGCAGGAACGATAGCAGCTGTATCGTTAGGAGCTGAAAGTGCAGCATCTAAGATACCTTTTGATAATGATGCAGGAGCCTGTCCCGGTTCACAAATAGCACCTGGCTGATAGTATTCCCACTGGATCTGTCCATCTGTGTATTCTGTGATGAGATCGCAGATCAATGGCATATGTACGTCATAAGCCTGGTCTCCCGGAGGGTAAGCACACTGTACTTTGAATGTGTAAACTTCATCTCCTGATGGTTCTGAGCCTTCTTCTCCGCCACCGCAAGCAACGAATGTTGTCATTACTAATGCTAATGCGAGTACGAGAGCAAGAACTTTTTTCATTGATTTCATAGTTTTTCCTCCTTCTTTCAACAATATCGTTTGTTGATTGTACTTATTTTAATACTAATATAGAGAGGCTTTCTTTACAATTTTCATTACATAGCGAAAAGCCGAGAAAACTTAAGATATTTTGAGCATAAAAAGAAAAAGCCGTTATAAACGGCTTTAAATAATAATAATATTGTATAAATTTACTGTTAAAACTGTTCCAGTTTTGAACGTCTTTTCATACGCTGCTCGTGATCAAGGATCCTCTTCCTAAGCCTTATACTTTTAGGAGTAACTTCCATCAGTTCATCATTTTTAATGAATTCCAGTGACTGTTCGAGGCTCATTCTTTTAGGCGGTGTGAGTCTAAGTGCTTCATCGCTGCCTGAAGCTCTGGTATTTGTGACATGTTTCTTTTTACAAACATTTACCACTATATCCTCGCTTTTCGGAGAAACCCCAACGATCATTCCTGCATATACAGTAGTCTGCGGATCTATGAAGAGTATGCCTCTGTCCTGAGCATTCCATAAACCGTATCCAACAGCTTCACCTGTTTCAAAGGCAATAAGGGATCCTCCGGTCCTTGCAGGTATATCCCCTTTATACGGTTCATAGCCGTCAAAGATAGAATTCATTATCCCTTCTCCTCTGGTATCTGTAAGAAATTCGTTTTTGTATCCCAAAAGTCCTCTTGCAGGCACTAAAAGTTCAAGTCTTATACGGCTGCCTATTGGGTTCATGGACTGGAGCTCGCCTTTTCTTGGCCCCATCTTTTCCATAACTGCTCCTACGCTTTCCTGAGGCACATCTATAACTACTCTTTCTATAGGTTCACATTTCCTGCCATCTATGTCCTTATACAGCACTTTAGGTGTTCCCACAAGGAATTCATATCCTTCTCTTCTCATAGTTTCTATAAGGATAGACAGATGCATTTCCCCTCTTCCTGCCACCGCAAAAGAATCTGTATTAAGCTCCCTTACTTCCAAAGATACATCTTTCAGCAGTTCCCTGAATAAACGGTCTCTTAAATTTCTTGAAGTAACATATTTCCCCTCTTTCCCAGCAAAAGGGCCGTCATTTACGGAAAATACCATTTCTATGGTAGGAGGTGATATCTTTACAAAAGGAAGAGGTTCCGGGGTCGACGGATCACACACGGTCTCACCTATAGTAATTTTCTCTATACCTGAAAATGATACTATATTTCCCGCTGCAGCTTCCTGCACCGCGGTTTTCTCAAGATCCTCAAACTGATAGATATTAGATACTTTTCCCTTATATGTCTTTGTATTGTCATGATAATCACATACAGCAACTTCCTGTCCCTGTCTGAGTATTCCTCTTTCTATCTTTCCTACCGCCATTCTTCCTACGTACTCATTGTAATCTATAGAGGAAACCAGTATCTGAACAGGGCTGTCAATGTCTGCTTCCGGCGCTTCAATATGATCTAATATGGTGTCTAAAAGCGGCCTCATATCAGGAATGCCCGCCTCCTCAACTTTTTTGAATCCTTCGACCGAATATGCGGCATAACCTTTTTTAGCAGAGCAATATATAATAGGAGAATCCAGCTGCTCATCAGTAGCATTCAGATCCAGCAGAAGCTCCAGCGCTTCATCTGTTACTTCCATCGCTCTTTCATCCGGTCTGTCCACTTTATTTACCACTATTATTACTTTGTGGTCCAGTTCCAATGCTCTTTGCAAAACAAATCTTGTCTGAGGCATAGGTCCTTCAAAAGCATCCACCAGCAGAAGCACTCCGTCTACCATCTTTAAAATTCGTTCTACTTCTCCGCCAAAATCCGCATGACCCGGAGTATCTACTATATTTATCTTCACATCTTTATATCTGACTGATGTATTCTTGGCCAGTATAGTTATGCCTCTTTCCCTCTCAAGATCATTGCTGTCCATGACCCTTTCTGTAACAGTCTGATTCTCTCGGTAAACTCCGGACTGTTTAAGGAGCTGATCTACCAGTGTAGTTTTACCATGGTCAACATGGGCGATTATTGCAATATTTCTCAGTTTTTTGTCCTGCATCTTTCTTTTTCACCTTCATTTACATTTCTTCATAACACAGTTTTTAAGTTTACTCCCAACAACTGATACTGTCAAGAAAAAAACCGACTTTAACTTTCACATACCTTTGCAAAGCTTCGCCTTATATTATATAATTTCAATGGAATACTTATTTATGAGGTCGAATTTATGAAAAAAAAGATCACTCTTATACTTTTTGCCGTAATTGCTGCAGCGGTGCTCTTGATGGGGATAATGGAGAAAATGCTTTCTGAAATAGGCGGTACTCCAGCCATCATAATAGCTTACTCTATTATCGCAGTCATTCTTATAATCCTTTATGTTAAAGCAAAAAAAGCTTCGGAAACCGATCAGAAAAAAAGGATCCGGGATCGCGAAGATTCGAACCCGGACGAATGACCCATACTTGTTAATATAAACAAACAGGACTTTGGAGATCCTCCAAAGTCCATTTTTATTCCTAGTAATTGAAATATCCGGCAGGATCCACAGGCTCTCCCTTAACCATCACTTCAACATGGATATGAGGTTCATCAGATCGTTCAAATAAAGAGGTATTCCCTGCAGTCCCTATTACTTGTCCCTTAGTTACAGTATCTCCTTCTTCCACAGCAAGATCTTCACTCAGGTTTGAATATACGGTCGTTATTTCACCGGAATGTGAGATCCATACAGTCTTTCCCATTGCCTTGTCATCCAAAACTTTAGATACCAGTCCTTCTGCAGCTGCGCGTACTTCTGTGCCTTCCGGCGCAAGTATGTCTATTCCTCTATGAGCCATATACTGGTTCAAAGTTGGAAAGTATGTGAGTTTTGTTATGCTGTGGCCTCGAAACACTTCACCCTGAACGGGAAGCATATAGTTCGAAGAGCTGCTTACCACATCATTTCCCCCAGCTTCCGATGTATCTTCTGAAGGAGCACCGTTTACTGTTTCCGTCTGAAGGCCTGCCTCTCCTGACATTTTTGGATCTGCGTCTGCCTGTAATTCTTGCCCTGATGCCATATCTGCCCCTGTGTTTCCTTGTCCTTCTCCGTTTTCCCCCTCGTTCAAAGTCATCCATCCATAGAATAACGCTATCAGAGCCAGACATACACTCACTATCGTTGCTATCCAAAACTGCTGTCTGCTTATCGAAAAAAAATCTCTCATTTAAAAACTCCCTTCAAAATCTATTCTTTTCTTTTCACTATCGTTTCTCATACTTTATTTTCAACAAAAATTCCAATATATATACTCTGGAATAATATTTTTTGCCCATGACATAATAAGTGTGAGATATTTCTCAATCAGAAAAACGGAGGTATTCAAATGCAGGCTAATAAATCTATCAAATGCTCTGTAAACCAGTGCAAACATCACTGTCAGTCAGAAAATTTCTGCAGCTTAAATGCTATTTCAGTAGGAACACATGAAAGCAATCCTACAGAAACAAAGTGTACAGATTGTGAGTCTTTTGCTCTCAAATAAGTTTCAAATCAACGAAAAAAGAGTGTTTCGATAAGTCCCGAAACACTCTTTTTACTAAACTCTGCATTTTAAGTATTTAATTTTCTTGCCCCACAGCTTAAACTTTTCTTCATACTCAGTAGTCACTTCACGAGCATTGAGTATTGTATTATGAAGGTCATAGGAAAGCTCCAGCAATGTGAAACCGTTATTTTGGATCTCTTCCACAGAGAAGTCAAATAAATCATCGTTATCTGTTTTAAACTGTATTTCCCCATCCGGTTTTAAAAACTTTTTATACCCGTTAAGGAATCTGGTGTGTGTAAGTCTTCTTTTGGCGTGTCTGGCCTTTGGCCACGGATCACTGAAGTTTAAGTATAATCCTGATATCTCATCCTTTTCAAAACAGTCTTCCGGACGCCTTAAAAACTCACAGACAAATGTGATATTCTCCAAACCTTCCTCACTGGCTCTCTGCGCGGCTCTAAGAAGCACCTTTTCCTGCCCCTCTACTCCTATATAATTGTTCTGCGGATTCTTTTTTGCCAGTTCCACAAGAAACTTCCCTTTTCCGCAGCCCATTTCAAGAAAAACAGGTTTATCATTGCCGAATACTTGAGACCATCTTCCTTTATGTTCTTCTGCCCCTTTAGTGATGTATCTGCTCAGGATCTCAAACTTCTCTGTAGCGCCTTTTACTCTTCTGTATCTCATCTGTATTTATGTTACGGGTAAATAATGACCCTATCTCCTTTTTCCACATACTTCCACAGGTCTCTGATGTCTTCGTCATCCAAAGCCACACATCCTGCGGTCCAGTCAAAAGCGCTGCCTTTGCCGTGTATACCTATCTTTCCTCCAAGATCCGTCTCCCAGTCAGGGCGAAGATGATTATTTATAGCCTCCACGATCCTGTCATGCTGCTCCTGATTTATCAGCCCGTCCCTGAGACCTCTTGCCGCATCCTGTGCGTTAGGATAACTCAATCCCATGAATAAAGTAAACTTGCTCTGTTCATTCTTTGTGCATACATAATAGTCTCCTTCAGGGACTCTTCCATCGCCTTCACGTATCTTTGCGCCTTTCGGTGAAAAACCCAATCCGGCTCTGTATGTTTTGATCAGTTCTTCGTTATCCCAAAACTCCAAACGTCTTTCGTCTTTATATATTTTAATTAGTCTGCTCATAGCTTACCTCTCTGATGACTATAATATTACTCTATATATTATAGTCTTACAAAGGCAAAAACTCCACCTTTATTTCTCAAATCTTCCGGCTGCTTCAAACCAGAATTCTACTCCGTCTCCCACATTCTTTGCACCGAAAGCATAGCCATGATGCTGAAGGATACTTCTTGATATGGACAACCCCAGTCCCGTTCCTTTCTGTCCCGTAAGTGTCTTTGCTTTATAGAAACTTTCCCAGATATAAGGCAGGTCTTCTTCGTTTATACCTTCACCTTCATTCCAGACAGATATCCTTATACCTCTGTCATATCTGCTGTAAGGCGGTTCCACCATCTCTTCTTCTTTGATCTCAGCAAAAGACAGCACAGTCTTCTTACCCGGCAAAGTATGCTTGTACGCATTTGAAATAAAATTAGTCAGCACCTGTTCAAGTCTGAACTCGTCTCCGTAAACATAAAAAGCATTTTTTGGTATCTCGCTGTGAATGAAATTAACATCTTGAGCTTCTGCCAGTATTTTAAACTTTTCACAAGCCGGCTCCAGCAGTCCGTATATATCAAACTCAGCTCTTTTAATAGTAAATGTGCCGGATTCTATCTGCGACAGATCAAGCATGCTCTTTACCATTTTGCTCATTTTATTGGTTTCGTCTTTTATGATCTCATAATAACGTTCCTTTTCTTCCTCATCCTCCACGAAACCGTCTTCTATGGCTTCCATATAACTGTTTATGATGGCGATAGGAGTCTGCATTTCATGAGAAGCCTGAGCAATAAACTGTTTTCTCAGATGCTCCATATTCTTTTCTTTTTCCAGCTCATTTTTAAGCCCGGTGATATTCTTTTCCAGCTTTTCCGAAAGTTCATTCAGCGTATTGCCAAGAGTACCGATCTCATCTTCTCGTTTTCCTTCATATCTTACATCAAAGTTCAATCGTCCTATCTCTTTTGCTATATAGTTCAGTCTGCCGAGAGGCACGGAAATATTTCTTGACAGCAGATATGCAGCATCCACAGCAATAATAGCTGCCGCTATCATAACGAACATCATTATCCTCTTTATAATAGCTACCGTATCGGTTATGGCTTTTACCTGTATCCCCACCAGGACCAATACTCCATTGTCAAGTCTTTCTCCATAAGTGTACTGAACGATCTCACCGGAGCTGTTTTTGTACTCATATATCTGACTGGCGCCTTCTTTCAAATTCACAGATTCCGGCGGAACGAACTCATTTATATTATTGAGATCGGAATTTGCTCTGCTTCCGTAAACCATTGCATTGTTCTTATCAAGGATTATTATCCTTCCGCCTATCTGGATAACCAGTTCATCTACATTATATATAAACTCTTCATAGCTCATACTTTTTTCATCAAGCAGCCCTTCTACCGCTTCGGCTGTTTCTTTAGCCTGAGCTATTTTACTGGAGTAATAAATGTTTTCCGCAAAAAGGCTGGTCACCGTATAAGCTGCTGCAAGGATTATAAGCACCGTTATCAGTATAGTAACGAAGGTCCTTGTAAAAATCGATTTTTTCATTTTTATCCACTATTCTCCGCTAATGTAAAACCTGTATCCTACGCCTCTTACCGTCTGTATTTCACATCCGGAATCTTTTATCTTGCTTCTCAGTCTTTTTATATGGGTGTCTATAGTTCTCATATCTCCGTAGTAATCATATCCCCATATTTTATCTATGATCTTTTCTCTGGAAAGAGCAATGTCGCAGTTCTCCCAGAAGAACATCAGAAGATCGTATTCTTTAGGCGAGAGTTCCAGTTCCTTTCCATCCATGATAACTCTGTGAGCTCTCACATTTATCTTTATCTTTCCTGCTTCAAGTATAGTTTCTGAACCTTTAGCACTTCTTCTTATAAGAGATCTCACTCTCATCATAAGCTCTCTGTTGCTGAAAGGCTTAGTAACATAGTCGTCTGCTCCCAGTTCGAATCCAAACACTCTGTCGTTTTCTTCACTTCTTGCAGTAAGCATTATGATAGGCACATCCGATATTTTTCTGATTTCTCTGCAGCAGGACCATCCGTCAACATTAGGCATCATAACATCGAGTATAACTATATCCACAAGTTCATTATTGAATATCTCGAGGGCCTTTTCTCCGTCTTCCGCCTCAAAAACATTGTAACCTTCTTTTTTCAAATATTTTACTACTATCTCTCTAAGCTTCTGTTCGTCTTCTGCTATTAATACATTCTGCATAAGGATCCTCCTTTTACATGACGGCATTGACCGATTATTTTAAAAAAAGGCAGATATTTCTATCTGCCCTCTCCATCTGTTAATACAAATATCCCATATATTTGTGACATTTGTGTGTCAACTTTGTGTAATTTGTCACATTAAAATTCTTTGGATCACGAGCGCCGCCACCATAAGAACTGTTACTATGGTTGCGATCAAATCGCGATAGGTGAATTTCAAGCTGTGGAGCCTTGTCCTGTTGTCTCCGCCTTTATAGCATCTTGCCTCCATAGCCATTGCAAGCTCATCTGCCCTTCTGAAAGCACTTATAAAAAGCGGAATAAGAATAGGGATAAGCCCTTTTGCTCTCTTTATAATGTTTCCGTTTTCAAAGTCAGCACCTCTTGCCAGCTGGGCTTTCATTATCTTATCAGTTTCTTCCAACAATGTTGGGATAAACCTAAGAGCTATAGACATCATCATCGCCAGCTCATGAGCCGGCACGCCTATCTTCTTAAATGGTTTAAGCAGGCTCTCGATACCGTCAGTGAGCATTATCGGCTTTGTTGTAAAAGTAAGCATAGATGATACCATAAGCAGCATAATAAGCCTTGTGGCCAGGAAAACTGCCGTTCTCAAACCCTTTTCAGTAACTGTCAGAAAACCCATATCCAGCAGTACATCTCCGCCTTTTATCATAAAAAGGTTTATAAGAAACGTGCATGCAAGGATCAAAAGTATAGGTTTCATACCTCTCATTATAAAGCTAAGAGGCACTTTGGATATTATTATCACTGCCGCCATATAAGAAATGGTAAAAATATAGCTTGTGAAATCAACCATTATAAACAGGGCTACTATATATACCAGCGTTGCTATTATTTTAAATCTGGGATCCAGCCTGTGAATGAAGGAATCTCCCGGATAATATTGACCAAGTGTAATATCTCTTATCATGAGCCTTTCCTCAGGAGTTTTTCTATCTCCTCGACAGCCTCATCCATTGTCATAACATCCTTTCCTACAGAAATCCCTCTGTCTTCGAGCTTTTTCATAAAAAGCATAGCCTGAGGAACTTCCAGACCAATGTCTAAAAGCCTGTCTCTTTCTTTGTATATCTCCGCAGGAGAGCCCTGAGAAAAAATCTTCCCGCTGTGCATTACTATTATCTTGTCAACGATCTCTGCTACATCCTCCATATTATGAGAAACCAGCAGTATATTGCATTCAGTCATTTTATGCAGTTTGACAAGCATTTCTATTATATCTTTATGAGCCTTAGGGTCCAGACCCGCTGTAGGTTCATCCATTATAAGAACTTCCGGTCTCATAGCTATCACTCCTGCAATAGCCACCCTTCTCTTCTGTCCTCCGGAAAGCTCAAAAGGAGATCTTCCTGCGAATTCATCGTAAGCAAGGCCTACCAGTTCCATAGATTCCCGTACCCTCTCGTCCACTTCTTCCGGGCTTAACCCCATATTTGACGGTCCAAAAGCTATATCTTTTTCTACCGTATCTTCAAAAAGCTGATACTCAGGATACTGAAACACCAGTCCCACACGTTTTCTTATATCCGACAGTTTTATACCTTTTTCGGTAATATCTGTATCATTGATAAAGATCCTTCCGTTTTCCGGTTTAAGTATACCGTTAATATGCTGTATCAATGTGGATTTTCCGGAGCCTGTGTGCCCGATGATCCCTACAAATTCCTTGTCTTCTATTGTTAAACTCACACCGTCCAACGCTACAGTTTCATAACTGAGGCCTTTATTGTATATGTGAGTAAGATTTTCAATCCTTATCGACATTCTTTTCTCCTATTGTATTGAATCCCAATACTAACAGTGTTCCTTTATGTGATCCGCCAGTTCATCCATAAGAATGATGTTTTCCGGTATATCTATCCCTCGCTGTCTCAGTCTGCAGGCCAGCTCAGCAGCAAACGGCACATCCAGACCAAGCTTTTTCAGCTCATCGCTTCTTACGAAAATCTCCTGGGGTTTTCCATCCATGACTATCTTTCCGCCGTCCATAACGACGATCCTGTCCGCATTCGCCACCTCATCCATAAAATGAGTGATAAGAACTATAGTCTTTCCGGACTCTTTGTTTAATTTCTCTACTATATCTAAAACTTCTCTTCTTCCCTGAGGATCCAGCATCGCTGTAGGTTCATCAAATACGATGCATTCCGGAAGCATTGCCACTACTCCTGCAATAGCTATCCTTTGTTTTTGCCCGCCCGAAAGCATATGCGGGGCTTTTTTTCTGAAATCATACATCCCTACTGCCTGCAGAGACATATCCACTCTTCTTCTTATTTCTTCAGGATCAACTCCAAGATTTTCCGGGCCGAAAGCTATATCATCTTCTACTACAGCGGAAACCATTTGATTATCCGGATTCTGGAATACCATTCCTATAGTCTGTCTGACGTCCCAGATCCCAGACTCATCCGCAGTATCCATTCCGTTTACATAGACTTTTCCTCCTGTGGGAAGCATAAGACCATTCATATTCTTTGCTAAAGTGGATTTCCCTGATCCGTTAACGCCTATTATAGCAGTGAAACTGCCTTTTTCGATATCAAGACTTATACCATCCAAAGCTAGTATAGCAGAAGTTTCGCTGCCTGTCCTTTTATATTCAAATGTTACATCCTGAATTCTAATTATACTTTCCATACCTGTCTCTTATTAGCGAAATAAGGGCGGTCTGATAGACCGCCCTTTAACAAAGCTTAAACTAATTCGATGATAACCATTTCGGCAGCGTCGCCTTTTCTTGGACCTAATTTCATAAGTCTTGTGTAACCACCGCTTCTGTCTTTATAATTTGGCGCGATTTCGTCAAATAATTTTCTAACTACATCTTCATCTAATACATAAGAGAGAACCTGTCTTCTTGCGTGTAAGTCTCCTCTTTTAGCCAATGTAATCATTTTTTCTGCGATTCTTCTTGTTTCTTTTGCGCGCATTTCAGTAGTAGTGATCTTTCCTTCACGGAGGAAGCTTGTCACTAAGTTCCTAAGCATAAGATTTCTATGTGCTGTAGGTCTACCTAATTTTTTAATTCCCGGCACGTTAGTCCCTCCTTTGCTACTTAGTCATCGCTGGGTCTTAAGCCAAGGCCTAATTCCTCCAGCTTGAATTTAACTTCGTCAAGCGATTTTTTACCAAGGTTTCTAACCTTCATCATATCTTCTTCAGATTTGTGGGTCAATTCCTCAACGGTATTGATACCAGCTCTCTTTAAACAGTTGAAAGATCTTACAGAAAGTTCAAGTTCTTCAATAGTCATTTCAAGGACTTTTTCCTTCTGATCTTCTTCTTTTTCAACCATGATTTCGACCATATCAATGCTGTCTGTAAGCTTAATAAACAGGTTAAGATGTTCCTGCATTATTTTAGCACCTATTGAAACTCCTTCTTCCGGTCTGATACTTCCGTCTGTCCAGATTTCCAATGTAAGTTTGTCGTAGTCAGTTACCTGGCCTACTCTTGTATTTTCAATTGTGAAGTTTACTTTTTTTACAGGAGTATAAATGGAATCTACCGGGATAACTGCGATAGGCATAGAATCTGTTTTGTTCTGTTCAGCCAAAACATAGCCTCTGCCTCTTGCAAGGTTGATCTCCATTGATAATACTGAGTTTTCATCCAAAGTTGCGATATGCAGTTCAGGATTGAAAATTTCAACTTCGCTGTCGATCATAATATCAGCAGCCGTAACTTCCTTCGGGCCTGTGATATTTATCAACGCTTTTTTAGGGCCATCTCCGTTGATCCTTACAGCAAGTCTCTTAAGGTTAAGGATTATTTCTGTAACGTCTTCCTTAACGCCCGGAATAGTTGAGAATTCATGAAGAATACCGTCTATTCTTATTGAAGTAACTGCTGCTCCCGGAAGAGATGATAACAGGATCCTTCTTAAGCTGTTGCCAAGAGTGATTCCGTATCCTCTTTCAAGAGGTTCAACGATAAATCTACCGTAATTACTGTCTTTATCAGAATATTCACATTTTATGGTCGGTTTTTCTATCTCGATCATACCAAAACCCTCCTTCTCTTTCATTTCAATAACTTCGAGGGCTACATATTACTTAGAGTATAATTCTACGATAAGCTGTTCTTTTACTGGCGCGTCGATTTCTTCTCTTCTTGGATAGCTGATAATTTTGCCTTCGAGCTTGTCAATGTCAACTGATAACCATGCTGGTACTGTAACTGACATTTCTCTCATTTCCTTGAACTTAGGAGATGATACGCTCTTTTCTTTAACTTTGATAACATCGCCTGGCTTTACAGCATAGGATGGAATGTCAACTTTCTTGCCGTTTACTGTGAAATGGCCGTGTGTGATAAGCTGTCTTGCTTCTTTTCTTGAAGCGCCCATACCTAATCTGAATACCGCATTATCTAATCTTGTTTCAAGCATAACTAAAAGGTTTTCACCTGTGATACCAGGTTTTCTAGCTGCTTTTTCAAAGTAGTTTCTGAACTGTGTTTCTAAAACGCCGTAGAAACGTTTTGCCTTCTGTTTTTCTCTGAGCTGCAGTCCGTAATCAGAAGACTTCTTTCTTCCCTGACCGTGCTGACCAGGTGCATAAGGTCTCTTATCAATAGCGCATTTTCCGCTGTAACATCTTTCACCTTTTAAGAAAAGTTTCTGACCTTCTCTTCTGCAAAGACGACATGACGCATCTGTATATCTTGCCATTTACTATCTGCACCTCCCTTAGACTCTTCTTCTCTTTGGCGGTCTGCAACCGTTATGAGGAATAGGAGTGATATCTTTAATGAGTGTAATTTCAAGACCTGCTGTCTGGAGAGCTCTGATAGCTGCTTCACGACCGGATCCAGGTCCCTTTACGTATACTTCAACAGTCTTAAGACCGTGTTCCATAGCGCCTTTTGCTGCTTCTTCTGCTGCACTCTGTGCTGCAAAAGGAGTAGATTTTCTTGAACCTCTGAATCCGAGAGATCCTGCACTTGACCATGAAAGAGCATTTCCGTTAAGGTCAGTGAGAGTTACTATGGTGTTATTGAATGTAGCCTGGATATGAGCCTGGCCTTTTTCGATATTCTTACGTTCTCTTCTTTTTTTACGAACAACTTTTTTAACAGCTTTTGCCATATCTTCTCACCCTCCTTTACTTCTTCTTCTTTCTGCCTACAGTCTTCTTAGGACCTTTTCTTGTTCTAGCATTTGTCTTTGTTCCCTGTCCTCTTACTGGAAGATTTCTTCTATGTCTGATACCTCTGTAGCATCCGATTTCCATAAGTCTCTTGATGTTAAGGGAAACTTCTCTTCTAAGATCACCTTCTACCTGATATTCGGCTTCAAGGATCTTTCTGATATTACCAACTTCGTCTTCAGTAAGGTCTCTTACTCTTGTATCTGGGTTAATTCCAGCTTTTTCTAAAATAACATTAGAAGTTTTTCTACCAATGCCATAAATATAGGTCAATCCAATTTCGACTCTTTTGTCTCTTGGTAAATCGACACCGGCTATTCTAGCCATTCAGCTTACACCTCCCTGTGTAATTATTAAAATAATGATAATTATTATTTTAATATCACCATCTTGGTCGCCCGTTTTGTGTCTCACGACAGATAGGGCGCAGCCGCTCCCGTTCCGATGATATTTTTAACAGTAAACCTTATATATTATAGTACAACTTCAGCTATATTACCAGCTTTTTTTCTGATTTTTAGCTGTTTTTGATCAATCGGCTCATCCCTGCTTCTGTTTATGTTTAGGGTTTGCGCAGATAACCATTACTTTGCCATTTCTTTTAATGATTTTGCATTTTTCGCAAATTGGCTTTACTGATGCTCTTACTTTCATTTCCCTTCCTCCAATTACTTATCTCTCCAGGTAATCCTTCCTCTTGTTAAATCGTAAGGTGATAGTTCTACTTTTACTCTGTCTCCAGGGAGGATCCTGATGAAGTTCATTCTGATCTTTCCTGAGATATGAGCTAATACTTCATACCCGTTTTCTAATCTTACTTTAAACATTGCATTGGGCTGAGCTTCGAGCACGGTGCCAAACACTTCTATGACATCTTTTTTCGCCATAAGGTGCACCTCCTTATTTGTACAGGGATAATTCTTTTCTTATATCTGAATCATCCAGCTTTTCGCCTTTAACTAACTTCTCATTTATAGATTCTGAAATCAGATTATACTTTTGCAAATGCTTAATCTTTTTTCGTTTTGGCGCCTCTATCTTTCGCTTAGCTCCGTCTGCTATACTTACGTGATCGTTGTCAATGATCCCGACAACTACGAATACATTATCTTTATCTCGTCCGGCTAATGCTTTTACAACCTGACCTAGTTCTAATTTGTTTCTGCAATCCATATATCACATTCCTGTTCTATTTAAGAATTGTCAGAATTTCCGGTTCGCCATCAGTAATAACTATTGTATTTTCATAGTGAGCCGCATATTTGCCGTCAAGTGTCACTGTTGTCCATTCGTCCTCAAGCACCATAAGATCTTCTGTTCCTGCATTTACCATAGGTTCTATGGCAAGCACCATTCCTTTGGCAAGTCTTGGTCCTCTGCCTGCAGGGCCGTAATTCGGTATCTGAGGTTCTTCATGCATTTTACTGCCTATACCATGACCAACAAATTCTTTTACGATGCTGAATCCGTTTGATTCCACATGTTCCTGAACAGCATGGGAAATGTCTCCAAGACGATTTCCTACTTTTGCATACTCTATGCCTTTGAAAAAGCTCTCGCGAGTCACTCTTATGAGCTTCTCTGCTTCTTCGGATATTTCGCCTACTGCATAAGTTCTGCATGCATCGCTGTAATATCCTTTGTATATAGTTCCTGTATCAATACTGATGATATCACCTTCCGCAAGCTTTCTTGAAGAAGGTATCCCGTGAACGATAGTCTCGTTCACGGAAGCGCATATACTAGCCGGGAACCCGCAGTAGCCTTTAAATGCCGGTATCATCTTATACTTTCGTATCTCAGCTTCTACCAAGCGGTCTATAGCGGCGGTTGTTATTCCGGGGTCGATGATGGTCTCCATCATCTCGTCTAAAATATGAGCCGTCACCTTAGCTGCTTCTCTCATGATCTCCAGCTCTTGTTCTGATTTAATCACGATCATATTCCGGTCTCCTAATTAGTTACCTAATGCAGCAAAGATTATTTCCTGTACAGTTTCAGCAGCCTGTTCGCCGTTTACGTGTACAATTTTACCTTTCTTTTCATAGTAATCTACCAAAGGTGCAGTTTCTGTGAGGTATACGTCGATCCTTCTTGCAACTGTTGCTTCCTGATCGTCAGCTCTGTGTGCAACTTCTCCGCCGCATTTATCACAAACGCCTTCTTCTTTAGTAGGTCTGAAGGAGATATGATATGTTTCTCCGCACTTTTTGCAAACTCTTCTTCCTGTTGCTCTTGTGATAAGTGTGTCTCTTCCAACCTGAATATCGACAACTTTATCAACATCTATACCAAGCTTTTCCATAGCTTCTGCCTGGAATACTGTTCTTGGAAAACCGTCGAGCAAATATCCGTTTTTGCAGTCATCCTGCTTGAGTCTGTCCTGAACCAATGCGATTACGAGTTCATCTGGAACTAATTCGCCCTTGTCCATATAAGCCTTAGCCTGTTTGCCAAGAGGAGTTCCTTCTTTAACGTTCTTTCTGAAGATATCTCCTGTTGAGATATGAACGATATTATATTTTTCTTCGATTCCGGAAGCCTGAGTGCCTTTTCCTGCACCCGGAGGCCCTAATAAAACAACCTTCATTTTTTATCTCCTTATTTTAGGAAGCCAGAATAGTTTCTCATTACTAACTGGTTTTCAATCTGTTTCATTAAATCAAGTCCTACGCCTACTGCGATGAGCAGTGATGTTCCGCCGAATCCAACGTTAAGATTCATAAAATATGACAGAACTGTAGGTAATGTGGATACTACTGCCAGGAAGATCGCACCAACAAATGTGATCCTTGTCATAACTTTTGTTAAATACTCTGTAGTAGCTGCGCCAGGTCTGATCCCCGGTACAAATCCACCGTTTGCCTTCAAATTATATGCTACTTCTGCCGGATTGAATGTAATGGCAGTGTAGAAATATGTGAAGAATATGATTAATGCAAAGTTTACTATTGCATATACCCAGATACCAGGATTTCCTGCAGGTGATAACCATTTTGTTACGAAATCTGTGAATCCTGTATCAGGGAAGAAGTAAGTTATTGTAAGCGGGAATGCCAGTAATGCCATTGCGAAGATTACAGGGATAACGCCCGCCTGATTAACTTTGATAGGAATGTGTGAGCTCTGTCCGCCGTACATTTTTCTTCCTACTACTCTCTTAGCATACTGTACCGGGATCTTTCTAGCCCCTTGCTGAACCATTATAACTCCCAGTATTACTACGAAAGCAAATATAATGAAGAGAACGAATGTAAGGATGCTCATTGTTCCTTCTTTCATTGCAATGATCATTTCCTGAATTCCTACAGGCACTCTTGCAATGATGCCGGCGAAGATAACCATTGAGATACCGTTCCCGATACCGTATTCGTTTATCTGTTCACCTAACCACATAAGGAATGCGGTTCCTGCTGTTAACGTCAATATGATGACGATAATTGAAAATGCACTCTTATCTACGACTGCGCTGTTGAAAAGTCCTACTGTAAGTCCGATTGCCTGTATAAGAGCTAATACGACTGTAAGATAACGAGTGAATCTTACTATCTTCTTTCTACCCTCAACACCTTCTCTTGACAATGCCTGTAAAGACGGCATAGCTATTGTAAGCAGCTGCAAGATGATAGATGCAGTGATGTATGGTGTGATACTAAGAGCGAAGATCGTGAAATTCTGGAACGCGCCTCCTGAGAAGAGGTCGAACATTTCGAATAATCCGCCCTGGTTTGCTTCGAATAATGAAGCAAGCACTGTTCTATCGATGCCGGGAATAGGAATAGCACATCCTAATCGGAACACTACCATCATAAGAAGTGTGAAGATTATCTTCTTTCTTATATCAGGTACCTTCCATGCATTAGCAAGGGTAGTAAGAATATTCATTAAATCACCTCTGCCTTACCACCGGCTGATTCAATTTTCTGTACTGCGCTTCCGCTGAATTTGTGAGCCTGAACTGTTAAATTCTTTTCTAAGCTTCCGTCACCGAGAACCTTGATGCCGTCTACTACTTTACCAACGATACCATTTTCAACCAGTAATTCCGGAGTAACAACTGTTCCGTTTTCAAAAACATTTAAGTCTTCAACATTCAGGATAGCCCACTGCTTTTTAAACGGGTTTGTAAAACCTCTTTTAGGCATGATTCTTGTAAGAGGCATCTGACCGCCTTCGAATCCAGGTCTTACACCGCCGCCGCTTCTTGATTTCTGTCCATTCATACCTCTGCCGGCTGTTTTACCCTGACCTGTAGCTGTACCTCTACCTTTTCTTTTTGGGGCTTTAGTTGCGCCTTCCGGTGCTCTTAATTCATGTAATTTCATCTAAAACACCTCCGCCTAAATTTCTTCTTCTACTTCCACAAGGTGACAAACCTTTGTGATCATTCCTCTGATCTGTGGGTTATCAGGTTTTGTAACAACCTGACCGATTTTCTTCAGACCGAGTGCTTCCACGTTTTTTCTATGAAGAGGCTTTGAGCCGATTGTGCTTTTTACCAATTTAATCTTAAGTTCTTTTGCCACGGCGATCCCCTCCTTATCCTAAGATTTCTTCCTTGGTTTTTCCTCTGAGTCTTGATACTTCTTCAACTGTCTTAAGAGCTTTAAGACCTTCGATAGTAGCATAAGCCATATTACCAGAGTTATTTGAACCGATTGATTTTGCTCTTACGTCGTTTAATCCTGCAAGTTCAAGTACTGTACGTACTGCACCGCCGGCGATAACTCCTGTACCAGGAGCAGCAGGCATGATGAGAACCTGACCAGCGCCGAAGATACCTAATGTTCTGTGTGGGATTGTTGTTCCAACTGTAGGTACATAAATTAAGTTCTTCTTTGCATCTTCTATAGCCTTTTTAACAGCATCAGGAATTTCGAGGGCTTTACCCTGACCAACTCCTACGTAGCCTTCACCGTTGCCGATTACGATTGTTACTGAGAATCTGAAGTTTCTGCCGCCTTTAACAACCTTAGCTACACGTCTGATATTAACAATTGATTCATTGAACTCCATCTTTGATGGATCGATCATATCATGTCGCATTAGTGTTCCTTCCTTTCTTAGAATTTAAGTCCTGCTTCTCTTGCACCGTCTGCTAATTCCTTAACTCTTCCGTGATAAAGGAATCCGCCTCTGTCAAAGCATACTGTTTCAATGCCTTTTTCAAGTGCTCTCTTAGCAACAACTTCTCCAACCACTTTAGCAGCTTCTTTATTTCCACCGTAAGCAACTTTTTCTTTAACTTCCTTATCTAATGTAGAAGCAGCAACAAGTGTATGACCCTTTGTGTCGTCTATGATCTGAACACTGATGTTCTTTGTACTTCTAAATACGCACATTCTTGGTCTCTCAGGAGTTCCGAACACCTTGTTTCTTACTCTGTAATGTCTTCCCAGACGTTTCGCATTTCTGCTCGCTTTACCTGACATTCAATTCACTCCTTTCTTATTTACCTGTCTTTCCTTCTTTGCGGATGATAACTTCGTCATCATACTTGATACCTTTGCCTTTGTATGGTTCAGGCTGTCTGAATGCTCTGATGTCTGCCGCAAAGTTTCCAACTAACGCTTTGTTGATACCTGAAACGATGATTTCGTTTGGACCAGGAACTTCTGTTTTAACGTCAGCTGTGTCTTTAACTTCGATAGGATGTGAATAGCCTAATGATAATACTAATGTATCACCTTTCTTTTCAGCTTTATATCCAACGCCCACGAGGACTAATTTTTTCTGGAAACCTTCTGTAACACCTTTAACCATGTTGTTAACAAGTGCTCTTGATAATCCATGAAGTGATCTTTCTTCTTTCTGATCGGAATCTCTTGTGAAAACTAAAACTCCGTCATTGTTTTCGATCTTGATTTTTGAGCTTAACTGCTCCTGTAACTCGCCTTTAGGTCCTTTAACTGTAACGAGGTTATTTTCGCTGATCTTAACTTCAACACCAGCAGGAACAGTGATAGGTAATTTACCGATTCTTGACATTTACTTTACCTCCATTCCTTACCAAACGTAACAGATAACTTCGCCGCCAACGTTTTCTTTTCTAGCTTCTTTATCAGTGATAACACCTTTTGAAGTTGAAATGATAGCTACGCCGAGTCCGCCTAATACCTTAGGGATATCATCTCTTTTTGCATATACTTTCAGGCCCGGTTTTGAAATCTTTTTGATGCCTGTGATAACTTTTTCTTTGTTCTGGCCATATTTCATCTGAATTCTGATTATGCCCTGTTTATTGTCTTCTATAACATCGAAGCCTTTGATGTAACCCTCTTTAAGAAGGATTTCAGCAATTGACTTTTTCATCTTTGATGCAGGAACGTCTACGCTTTCGTGTCCAACCATATTAGCATTTCTAATTCTTGTAAGCATATCCGCAATAGGATCTGTCATTGACATTTAAATGTTCCTCCTTTCTTACTCTATATTCTACCAGCTTGCCTTCTTAACGCCAGGAATCTGTCCTTTGTAAGCTAATTCTCTGAAGCAGATACGGCAAATTCCATATTTTCTTAAAACGGAGTGTGGTCTTCCGCAGATTCTACATCTTGTGTAAGCTCTGGTTGAATATTTAGGCGCTCTTTGCTGTTTAACTTTGAGAGATGTTTTTGCCATGTCTATATTCCCTCCTATCTTGTAAACGGCATACCGAGCAGTTCAAGAAGAGCCATAGCTTCTTCGTCAGTTTTAGCCGTTGTTGTAAATACGATGTCCATACCTTTGATCTTATCGATCTTATCATATTCGATTTCAGGGAAGATCAACTGTTCTTTGATACCCATAGCATAGTTTCCTCTTCCGTCGAATGAGTTTCTGCTAACACCTTTAAAGTCTCTTACTCTTGGGAGAGAGATGTTAAAGAATTTGTCTGCGAATTCGTACATTCTGTCACCTCTGAGAGTAACTTTTGTTCCGATCGCAACGCCTTCTCTGATCTTGAAGTTAGCGATTGATTTTCTAGCCTTTGTGATAACAGGTTTCTGACCTGTGATCATAGCTAATTCAGCTGCTGCGCTTTCGAGGAGCTTAGGATTGTCCTTAGCTTCGCCGATACCCATGTTAATGGTGATTTTTTCTAATTTAGGAACTTCCATAACATTGTTATATTTAAACTTTTCCATTAATGCTGGAAAAACTGTATTTTTATAAGTTTCCTTTAATCTTGCTGCCAAAACTTTTCCCTCCTTTCAAGAATTAGTCGATAACCTTACCGGATTTCTTTGATACTCTGACTTTTTTACCGTTCTGGAATTCATAACCGATTCTTGTAGGAGCGTTTGCGCTCTTGTCAAAGTACATTAAGTTTGAAACGTGTACCGGGCCTTCTTTATGTTCGATAGCGCCCTGTCTCATTGTATTGTTTGGCTTTCTGTGCTTTGTCTGTACGTTAACGCCTTCAACGATAGCCATGTTTCTCTTAGGCATTACTTTAAGCACTTTACCTTTTTTGCCTTTATCTTTACCAGTTAATACTAAAACTGTATCATCTTTTTTGATATGCATCCAATTGCCCTCCTATAATACTTCCGGAGCCAGAGAAACTATCTTCATGAAGCTCTTTTCTCTCAGTTCTCTTGCAACCGGTCCAAATATACGTGTGCCAACGGGATTCTTATCTTCCTTAATAACTACTGCTGCATTCTGATCGAATTTAACGTAGCTTCCGTCAGTTCTTCTTACACCGTGCTTGCTTCTAACAACAACAGCCTTTACAACGTCGCCCTTCTTAACAACGCCGCCCGGTGTTGCGTCTTTAACCGCACATACGATTATATCTCCAATGTTCGCGTATTTACGGCTTGTTCCGCCGAGAATACGGATACATAACAACTCTTTCGCTCCTGAATTGTCAGCAACTCTCAGTCGTGTTTCGTTCTGTATCATAACCTAGTGCCTCCTTCCAAAAGTTATTTAACCTTTTCAATTACGTTTACAAGTCTCCATCTCTTGTCTTTTGAAAGAGGTCTTGTTTCCATAATTCTTACTTTATCGCCGATATTGCATTCGTTCTGCTCATCATGAGCCTTGAATTTTTTTGTAACTTTTACAGCCTTGCCGTAAAGTGAATGTCTTACAAAGTCTTCAACAGTAACAACGATAGTTTTATCCATTTTGTTGCTTGTTACAATACCCACTCTGGTCTTTCTTCTGTTTCTGTCCATGTTCATCCTCCTTTCGGCTCGTTATGCGTTCTGCTTTAACTGTTTTTCTCTGATAACAGTCTTGATTCTAGCGATTTCTCTTTTAACGTCTCTCATTTTAATAGGGTTTTCGAGCTGTCCTGTAACGTGCTGGAAACGAAGATTGAATAATTCCTGTTTCAGCTTTAACGCTTCATTGTTTAATTCCTGCTCGGTCATTTCTCTCATTTTTTCGATCTTCATTAAACTTCACCACCCTCTGCCTGTTCTTTAACGGCAAATTTACATCCTACAGGGAGCTTATGTGAAGCAAGTCTCATAGCTTCTCTTGCTTTTTCTTCTGAAACTCCGCCAAGTTCAAACATTACTCTGCCCGGCTTAACTACTGCTACCCAGTATTCTGGAGCACCTTTACCAGCACCCATACGTACTTCAGCAGGTTTCTTTGTTACCGGTTTGTGAGGGAAAATCTTAATGTAAACATTTCCTCCTCTTTTAATATATCTTGTCATCGCGATTCTGGCTGCTTCGATCTGATTTGATGTGATCCAGCCAGGTTCTGTTGCTACCAGACCGTAAGTTCCGTATGTGATCTGATTACCTCTTGTTGCAACGCCCTTCATTCTTCCTCTATGAACTCTACGACGCTTAACTCTTTTTGGCATTAACATAAGCCTTATTCCTCCTTTCCGGTCTAGGTACTATTCTTCAACAGCTGGTTCAGCTGCTGCTTCTTCTACAACTTCTTTAGGAGCAGGAGCTTCTTTAGGAGCTTTTCTTGTTCTTGGGTTCACATAAACCGGCTTCTGTTCCTGTTCTCTATTGTCACGTCTTTCTCTTCTGTTTTCTCTGTTTCCGTCGTTTCTTCTCTTCTTGTCGAAGTTTCTCTTCTTTTCCTGAGGAGCAGCTTCTTCCTGAGCATCGCCGAACTTGCCGAGAATTTCGCCGTGGTTGATCCAAACCTTAACGCCGATCTTTCCGTATGTTGTATCAGCTTCCCAGAAACCATAGCTAATGTTTGCTCTTAATGTATGAAGAGGAACGTTACCTTCATTGTATTTTTCGCTTCTAGCGATTTCAGCTCCGCCTACTCTGCCTGAAACTACAACTTTGATTCCCTTAGCGCCGGATTTCATTGTTCTTCCGATCGCCTGTTTCATAGCTCTTCTGAAAGATACTCTTCTTTCGAGTGACTGTGCTACACTTTCAGCAACTAACTGAGCATCTAATTCAGGTTTTCTAACTTCGTTGATGTTGATAACAACTTCTTTGCCTGTTAACTTCTGAACGTCAGCTTTGATCTCTTCGATACCAGCACCGCTTCTTCCGATAACCATACCAGGCTTAGCTGTATATACTGTAACTTTAACATTGTTGCTTGCTGATCTTTCGATCAAGATCTTTGCAACGCCTGCTAAATATAACTTTTTCTTTAAGAATTTTCTTATTTTATCGTCTTCTACTAAATAGTCTGCGAAATCTTTTTTGTTTGCGTACCATTTAGAATCCCAGTCTTTGATAACGCCAACTCTAAGTCCATGTGGATTTACCTTCTGACCCATTCAGCAAACCTCCTTTACTATGCTCTTTCTCTTAATGTAACACCGATATGGCTGCTTCTCTTTAAGATCATAGCAGCTCCGCCTTTGCAACCAGCTCTCCATCTCTTCATTGTTGGTCCCTGGTTAGCGTAAATTTCAGCTACATATAATTTATTAACGTCCATGTCGTGATTATTTTCTGCGTTTGCAGCTGCAGATTTAACTACTTTTAATACAGCTTCTGCACTGCTGCCCGGTGTGAACTTTAAGATTGCCTGAGCTTCGCTTAAGCTTTTGCCTCTTACAAGGTCTGTTACTGGCTTTAACTTGCTAGGTGAGATCCTAACATATTTTGCTACAGCCTTAGCTTCCATCGAGTTACCTCCTTATCTATTTCTTAACCTTAGATGATTTTTCTTTATCTGCGTGACCTCTGTAGGTTCTTGTTGGAGCGAATTCTCCGAGTCTGTGACCTACCATGTCTTCTGTGATATATACTGGAACATGTTTTCTTCCATCATGAACAGCGATTGTGTGACCAACCATCTGTGGGAAAATTGTTGATGGTCTTGACCATGTTTTAACCACTTTCTTTTCGTTAGCCGCATTCATTTCTTCTACTGCCTTTAACAGCTTAGCATTTACAAAAGGGCCCTTTTTGAGTGATCTACTCATTGATTATTTCCTCCCTCTATTATTTATCATTTCTTCTCTTTACGATATATTTGTTAGAATGCTTATTCTTCTTTCTTGTCTTATAACCAAGAGCAGGTTTACCCCAAGGATTAACAGGATTTGCTCTACCGAAAGGTGATCTACCTTCACCACCGCCGTGTGGGTGGTCGTTAGGGTTCATTACGGAACCTCTTACTGTAGGTCTGATACCCATGTGTCTTTTTCTTCCTGCTTTACCGATGCTGATGTTTTCGTGATCTAAGTTACCAACTTCACCAACTGTAGCTCTGCATTCGATTCTTACTTTTCTTACTTCGCCGGAAGGAAGTCTTACCTGTGCGTAGTTGTATTCTTTAGCCATGAGCTGAGCTGAGTTACCAGCTGATCTTACTAACTGAGCGCCTTTACCAGGTTTAAGTTCGATGTTGTGGATAACTGTACCAACTGGGATGTTCTTGAGCTGAAGAGCATTGCCCGGTTTGATGTCTGCGCCTTCGCCTGACATGATAACATCGCCTACAGTTAATTTGTTAGGAGCGATGATGTATCTCTTTTCACCGTCTGCATAAACGATGAGAGCGATGTTTGCGCTTCTGTTTGGATCGTATTCGATTGTAGCAACTTTGCCAGGAATACCGTCTTTATTTCTCTTGAAATCTATGATTCTGTATTTAGCTCTTGTGCCGCCGCCTCTGTGTCTTACTGTGATCTTACCTCTTGAGTTTCTTCCTGCGTGTTTTTTAAGAGTCACTGTAAGAGATTTCTCAGGTGTAGAGGTTGTGATCTCTTCGAAAGTTGAAACTGTCATACCTCTCTGGCCAGGAGTGGTTGGTTTATATTTCTTGATTCCCATCTTCTAATATCCTCCTTCTCTTAGAGTCCCTGGAAGAATTCAATTTCCTTGCTCTTTTCTGTAAGCTTAACGATAGCTTTCTTTGAGCTTGCTGTCATGCCTGATGTTCTTCCCATTCTCTTAAGTTTGCCTCTGCAATTCATAATGTTAACTTTTTCAACTTCTACGCCGAAAATTTCTTCGATTGCCTGTTTAACCTGTGTTTTATTTGCATCTTTTGAAACTTTGAAAGTATATTTTCTTTCCTGTGTGTCATCCATACTTTTTTCTGAAATTACAGGCTTGATTATTACATCATAAGGTGTTTTTGTTGTTGACATTTATACGTACACCTCCTCAATTTTGCTTACCGCATCCTTTGTAAGGATAAGGCTTGTGTGGTTTAACATATCGTAAACGTTAAGAGCTGTAACGATTGTTGTCTGTACTCCAGGAATGTTTGCTGCTGATTTAACAACATTCTTATCAACTTCCGGTAATACGATGAGTGCTTTCTTTTCAGCATTTACTGCTGCCAGCATCTTAACCATTTCTTTTGTCTTTGGCTGATCAAATGTGATAGCATCGATAACGATGATTTCGTTTTCAACAACCTTTGAAGTGAATACTGATTTCATAGCCAGTCTTCTAACCTTCTTGTTGATTGTGTATCTGTAATCTCTTGGCTTTGGTGCGAATACGATTCCGCCGCCTACGTGGTTAGGAGCTCTTCTGCTTCCCTGACGCGCTCTGCCTGTTCCCTTCTGTCTGTAAGGTTTCTGTCCTCCGCCTTTTACTTCGCTTCTTGTTTTAGCAGACTGTGTGCCCTGTCTCTGATTAGCGAGATAGTTCTTTACAACTTCATGAACAGCATATTCATTTATTTCAATTCCGAAGATCTCGTCTTTTAACGCGATTTCTCCTACAGCCTCACCGGCCATATTGAGCATTTTTACTGTTGCCATCTGTATTTCCTCCTTTCCGATTCAACTATTTCTGACCTTTTACAGCGTATTTAACTTTTAAAAGGCCGCCTTTTGGTCCAGGTACTGAACCTTTAACGAGGACTACGTTTCTTTCAGCAAGAACCTTAACTAATTCGAGGTTCTGAACTGTTGTTGTTTCTCTTCCCATTCTTCCAGGAGCCTTGTTGCCTTTGAATACTCTTGATGGGTAAGTACCAGCTGCGAGTGCACCAGGTAATCTCTTGTGCTTTGAACCGTGAGTCATAGGACCTCTGTGGTGTCCGTGTCTCTTGATGTTACCCTGTGTACCTTTACCTTTTGATACACCTGTTACATCCAGTTTTGCGCCTTCTTCTAAATCAGCAACTGTGAATTCCTGACCGAGTTCATAAGCTGCTGTGTCATCCACTCTTACTTCTGTGAGATATTTCTTTGCAGGAACCTGCCATTTAGCAAAGTGTCCTTTAAGTGGATTTGTAAGTCTGTGTTCTTTTACTTCGCCGTATCCGAGCTGAACTGCATCGTATCCATCGTTTTCAGCAGTCTTGATCTGTGTTACAGTCATTGGACCTGCTTCGATAACAGTTACAGGGATAGCTACTCCTTCTTCGGAAAAGATTTGAGTCATTCCAATTTTCTTTCCTAAAAATGTTTTCATGTTTACCTCCTGTTTTCTTACAGCGGATTACTTTCGTAATCGTACTAAGGATTTCTTACAGCGGATTGCTTTCGCAATCATACTAAGTTGAGAGGATGTATATATCTCAATTTGCTTAGTATTCTGTATCTTCCTGCTTGTCCTACAGTTTGATTTCTACGTTTACACCTGCAGGTAAATCAAGCTTCATAAGTGCGTCAACTGTCTTTGGGCCTGGGTTAAGGATGTCGATGAGTCTTTTGTGTGTTCTCTGTTCGAACTGTTCTCTGGAATCCTTGTACTTGTGTACCGCTCTTAAGATAGTTACGACCTGTTTTTCTGTTGGAAGTGGAATAGGACCGGAAACTTCTGCTCCTGTCTTTTTAGCCGCTTCAACGATTCTTGCTGCTGACTGATCTAACGCTTTGTGATCATAAGCTTTCAGTCTGATTCTGATTTTCTGTGTTGCCATTTGTTTCTGTTTTCCTCCTTGTTTATTTTCGTACGTTTACGCTATGCTCGTACGAGGCAGTTCTCGATACACTTATCCGGGTGTTTCATTATTTTTGGCACACCTTAAAAGCGTGGAGAACCCCTTCGCCTCTTTCTTGAAGAGACAATTCTCCGCAGAAATTCTCTGATAGCTCAGTAACTTCCTGCTTCTACGCAATATAAGCAAGCTTAATCATTATACTATCCGGCACTTATTATTGCAAGTGTTTTTTTACTAAAAATCCTGTTTTTTCAAAAGTTTTTTCGCAGTATTTCAACGTTTCCCAACTCGGAATTATTCAAACGGAGCCGTGTGTTTCATTTTACCATATTTCCCGTTTTTTATCGCTGTGAAATAACGGCTAAATTACGATAAAAAGAGGAGTTTTTATCAAAACTCCTCTTTTAAGCCAAAATTTTTTCGGTATATCTATTCTATTATTCCATACTGTATTTTTAATTTTAAAATACGTTTTACACTTTCGTCTATGCGTTCTTCGCTGATGACACCGCTGTCTACCGCTGCGACTACTGCTTTTGCCGCACTTCTGAAATTTGAAGGATCCAAAAGCATATCCGAGCCTGCTTCGATACATTTTATCACCAGATCTTCAGAAGAATAATTTGAATTAACAGCTGCCATTTTAAGGCTGTCAGTCACAACAACTCCTTCAAATCCAAGCTCTCCTCTAAGGATATCCGTTACTATGACTTTGGATACAGTTGCAGGAACTTCTTCTATTTCAGGTACGATCTGATGTCCAACCATTACCATATCCGCTCCCGCTTCTATCCCGGCTTTGAAAGGCACCCATTCCTCCTGCTGCAGCTGTTCCTTAGTTTTTTTAACATACGCACTGGAATAATGGCTGTCTTCGGCAGTGTCTCCATGTCCCGGGAAATGTTTAAGCGTACATATCATTCCTTCATCATGAAATCCCTGCACTGCAGCCGAAACCAGTTCTGCAGCCTGCAGATAGTCATCACTGTATGCCCTTGTTCCTATTACCGTGTTGGCAGGATTTGACCAGACATCTGCCACCGGAGCAAAATCCAAGTTAAACCCATATCCTGCGATATAGCTTCCAATAGTCCTGGCATTTTCTCTTGCAGTCTCTGCTCCTTGATCCTTATAGTTAAACATAGGTTCAAGCTGCACATCTCTAAAAGTAGACATAAGCCTGCTTACATTGCCCCCTTCTTCATCTACCGAAACAAAGAGGCCCAGTTCAGAATACGACTGAGTATTATTTATCATTGTCAGGATCTGATCCTTGGACTCAAAATTAGGTTTTGAGTACAGAAGACCTCCTATAGGGCATTCTTCCAGCGCAGCCTTTGTGATATCTCCCGCAGCAGTCACCCTGTCGTAATTCACAAGAAGGCTTTCAGGCGAGATGATGAACATCTGATAAACCTTTTCCTCGAGGGTCATTTCCGCCAGGATTTCCTCCGCTCTTTGTTCTTCATACGGCATTTGAGACTGTACAGGATCTTCCTGTTCCTGCTGTGATTGTTCCTGAGAGCCGCCCTGCAGCAGTCCTTCAAGGATGCCGAAATGCTGAAGAGCATATCCTCCTATGCCCAGCAGTCCCAGTATAACTACAAGGGACAATATCACTTTCGGAGCCTTTGATTTCTTTTTATGTTTATGACGGTCACTTCGCACCTGTCATCACTCCCATTCACATACGTAAGCTATCTTTCCTTGATGGAATCCTGCATCAACAGTGCTGTTACGCTGGTCGTTCCAGTTCCAACCTCCTAAAGAAGGTATATACCAAAGCATTATATAATATTCCTCTGTTCCGTCAAGGTCTACCCTTGAAGGTTCTCCATTGCCCCAAGCCTGATAGCTGAATTCTTCGCCTGTTATCCAATGACCAAATACATTTCCATAATAGTCATAGGAAGTATATCCGCCCAGCCACAGGTATTTATAGCCTTTGGCTTCTGCTAATTTTACTACAGTATCCATTTCGCTCTGAGAGGTGATAGTTGCAAGATGTCCGCCCTTTTCTATGCAGCGAGCACTTGCTTCTTCCCAGGAAACATCTTCAGCAAAAATTTCGTATTTTCCGCTATGGTTATATGCAGTCGGGTCAGTTACTGTATTCGGTGTGAATTCGCCGATGCAGCTTCCTTTATAACCTTCGCCTTTAAATGTTACCTCTACTGTACGTGTAGCATATTTATCTATAGATGCATCTGATTCGTATTCTATAACATAAAGATCTTTTTCCTGTTCATATACAGATGTGTATATTTCCGAAAGGTCGTAAAGGTCGTCTATATACCAGTATTTTCCACCGCTGGTTTCAGCAATATATCTAAGTTCGCTTTCTTCAACATCATAACCTACGCCGATGATGTATACAGGCACGCCGTATTCAACTGCTTTTGCAACAACCTGATCATATGTGTGGATACTCTGATTATCGTATCCGTCTGTAAATGCTACTACACAGCCCGCACCTTTCTGATTTGCTGCATGGATTATACCTGTCATTACCGCATCATAAAACGCAGTCTGTCCTTCAGGGTACATGTTGCTTATTCCGTTTCTAAGCAATGTAACATCGGATGTGTATGTGCACATCTGTCTTACGATAGTATCGAAAGACAGTATTTCAGTCTGGTCTCCTACTTCGTACTGAAGGCTTCCTACAAACTCATTCATTACAGTCTTGATTTTGTCCATATCATTAGTGCCGATACTTCCGCTCTTGTCTACAGCTAAAGTTATGGATAATCCTTCGCTGTTGTCCAGTTTCTGCGCCTGTTTTATTTCTCGTTCAACATAAGCTCCGCCCTGAACACATTCTCTTACAGTAAACATTTTAGGTTTGAGATCTGAGATAGTTTCAGAATTCATCGGATCTATTATCCTGTAGTAAAGACGAACAGTAGGATAATCCGATACGTCTGCAGATACGTACTCCATATACGCTTCCATGTAATTAGAATCATCTTCTTCCGCTACCGGCTCAGTTCCAGGAGCATCATCTTTGTCTCCTCCGCCTGCAATAGCAACTATCCCTACGATCAAGAGTATCACTATGCCTATTATAACCGGCAGCAGCCACTTTTTCTTACCTGTCTCTTCAGGCGCCGCATCTCCTGCTATACCCTTGTAAACTTCTTCAAGGATCTCTTCGGAAAGCTCTTCTTCCTGATTCTGAACAGACATAGTTTCGTCTTCTCCCTTATGCTCTGTAACACTGTTCTCATTCTTCTCTGTATCTTCTACAGGCTTCTCATCCGCTTCTCTGCCTTCGATCTTCTTTCCGCAGTTTGAACAAAACAAAGCATTGTCGTCCAGCTTATTGCCGCAATATTTACAATACAACCTATCCACCTCATACTTTCTGCTTGCGCTATTTTATACGTCAAAACAATTATAAAGGATACAGAAAAATAGTCAATATTCGACAAGGCGGAAGACCGATTTAATGCAAAAATAAAAGCCGGGACTATGTCCCGGCAGTTCATGGCTTACTATATTTTAATAATTTTCTGCTTTGATCTGGAAGTATGCTTTTGGATGAGCACATACAGGGCAAAGTTCTACAGCTTCTTTACCAACGTACTGATGTCCGCAGTTTGAACACTGCCATAATACAGGCTCATCTCTTTCGAAGACTTTACCGCTTCTGATGTTTTCAGCAAGCTTTCTGTATCTTTCTTCGTGTTCTTTTTCTACTGCTGCAACGCCGTCCATCTGAGCTGCGATTTCAGGGAATCCTTCTTCTCTTGCAGTCTTAGCCATTTCAGCATACATATCTGTCCATTCGTAGTTTTCACCTTCAGCTGCATCGAGAAGGTTTTCCATTGTTGTTCCGATGCCGTGAGCTAATTTGAACCAAAGTTCAGCATGTTCTTTTTCATTTGCTGCTGTTTCTTCAAAAATTTTCTGGATCTGTACATATCCTTCTTTTTTAGCCTTTGATGCGTAATAAGTATACTTATTTCTTGCCTGTGATTCTCCTGCAAAAGCGATCATTAAATTTTCTAATGTTTTTGTTCCTTTTAAATCTTTCATCGTATTTCTCCTCTCAATTTTTACTTTTGCTCTGAACATTGCGGGCATACTCCCGTAAAGAACAGACCATATTTTTCAATCTCAAATCCATTTGTATCCCGGATCATGCTTTTTATCTCCTTAGTCATATCCGGCATATCCATATCAAAAACTCTGCCGCAGGTTTTGCACCTGATGTGATAATGAGATTTCAGAGTATGATCCACTCTGTTTGCCGAATCCGGCACATCCACTTTCAACAATAAACCTTTGTCCACCAAAACATTCAAGTTCCTGTATACAGTCCCCTTGCTTATAGTAGGATGCTGTTTACGAATATGTTCGTAAACTTCTTCAGGAGTAGGATGATTCTTCAGATCCAGCACCGCCTGCAGCACCAGGTCTCTTTGTATAGTATTTCTTGTAGCCGCCATATCTTCTCCCCTCCTTATTAGTAACCTTTCTTAATAAGTATTATATACTATTAACAAGAAATGTCAATACTTTTTCATGAATTTTTTTAATATTTTATAAACATCATATTAATTGACATATGCCGTTTATGATATTATAATCTTCTCATAAACTAAATATTTACATCGTTGCAAGGTCCTGCATTTATTTGTCAGAGCTAACATTTATGTGGCTGTGTTTCTCCTTTCATAAATATAGAATACGGCCTGCAGCGATCATTGTTCGGACCCCTCGACGCCCCACCCGTCGAGGGGTTTTTACGGTCTGAAGTCTTTTTCTACCGGGTATTCGGTTTTATCTGAAAAATGCCACCATTCGTTTTTATATGGTATAAAGCCTTCTTTTTCCATTAGTTTTTCAAGAAAGATCGAATTGTTTTTTGCTTCTTCTGAGATCCCTATATATGTCCTCATAGCCTTTTCACTGAAGTCGTCAAAAGCAGTAGGCATTTC
>JAFQKJ010000095.1 GCA_017397005.1 Bacillota bacterium | reverse complement strand
TGGATACGCTGGAGGCGGCGAAGATTCCAACGGCATATTTTGATACGGTTGATTTTCCGCTGCCGATACCGCCTGTCAATCCGATCAACATTATATTGTCCTCCTATTTTACATCATACCAATTGTCGCCGCTGTCCATTCCCACTTCAAGAGGCACAGATAAACTTTCAGCTTCCATCATATTCCTTCTGAGCAGTTCTTTTACTGCTTCCACTTCATCATTATGAGCATTTATGATCAGTTCATCGTGGACCTGAAGTATAAGCTTAGATTTATAACCCTTTTCCCTCAGCTCATTGAAAACTTTTATCATAGCTATCTTGATTATATCTGCTGCGCTGCCCTGGATAGGAGAATTCATAGCCAAACGCTCTCCTGCCTGTCTCTGCATGAAGTTGGAAGCCTTTATCTCTACTATATCTCTTCTTCTGCCTTTAATAGTGGCCACATAACCCTTTTCTCTGCAATGTTCTATAGTCTTATCCAGATACGCTTTTACAGCACTGTATTTTATAAAATAATCTTTAATATATTTCTCAGCTTCTCGTCTTGTGATATTAAGGTTTTCAGAAAGTCCGAATCCGCTCATGCCATAGATAACACCAAAGTTCACAGCCTTTGCATTGCTTCTCTGTATAGGTGTAACTTCATTTTCCGGAACCTCAAATACTTTTGATGCAGTTGAAGTATGAATATCTGCACCGTTTCTGAAGGCTTCTATCAGTCCTTCATCATTTGATATATGAGCCAGCACTCTCAGTTCTATCTGTGAATAGTCCGCATCCACCAGCACACAGTCTTCATCAGCGATGAATACTTTTCTGAGAGTTCTTCCCAGTGCCTGTCTTACAGGTATATTCTGAAGATTAGGTTCTGTACAGCTTATCCTTCCTGTAGCAGTTCCTGTCTGCTGGAAATGAGCTCTTATCTTTCCATCTCTTGGATCTATCAAAGGAAGCAGTCCTTCAACATAGGTGCTCTTAAGTTTAGTTAGAGTCCTGTACTGAAGCACCAGTCCAGCGATCTCATAGTCCTCTGTGAGTTTTTCCAGAACATCCACATTTGTGGAATATCCGGTCTTGGTTTTCTTGCCTCCCGGCATACCAAGTTTCTCAAACAGTATAACTCCCAGCTGCTTAGGTGAGTTTATATTAAACTCTTCCCCAGCCAGTTCATATATCCTGTCTTTCATACCTTCAAGCTCAGAATCCAAAGTCTTTCCTATATCTACCAAAACATCCTTGTCTACTGAGAAGCCGCAGTTTTCCATATCCGCGAAGATCTCGATTAGCGGAAGCTCTATGTCATAATAGACTTCTTCCATCCCCATATCCTTGATAGTCTTTGCCTGAACCGGTTCTATCAGTCTGCAAAGCTGTATGCACTTAAGACCGTATTCCGCATATTTCTTGTCTCCTCCCCCGAAAAGATCGGTCTGAGAGTTGCTTTTGTAGAAAGCCTTTTCATCTTCAAAGTCTTTGCCTGTGTACATTAAAGATAAGGCTTTATAGCCAAAATCATTTTTTTGAGGTTCTATAATATACTGAGCAATTCCGGTATCAAAAGCAGTTGTATATTTATATCCTTCAGGAAGTATTTCCATAAGTATATAGTAGTCATCCTTTAAAAGATGTCCTTTAAAGCCTGTATTGCCTTCCTTCATCTGTTCAAAAGCTTTCAATATATCATCCTTTTCGGTAAGATAATACATCTTATTTTTTACTGCAACACACACGCCGAATACTTCAGGAGTTCCAACATGATTTGGATTTCCAAAAACTTTTATATAAACACTTTCTTCTTTTTCAATATCTTTGCCAAACTCATCCGAAAGTCCATATACGATCTCTATATTTTCTTCTGACGCAAGGGTTTCTTCTTTTTCTGCAGCGGCAGAGATCTCTTCAGATTCCGCTGCGCCGGATGTGCTGTTCTTGCCTATCCATGTCTTGTCCAGCTTGGTTATAAGGCTGAACAGTTCCATTTCTCTGTAAAGCTTTATGATCTCATCTTTGTTTGGATTTTCGATCCTAAACTCTTCAAAATCCATTTCGAAAGGAACATTTGTATTTATTTCCGCCAGTCTTCTGCTCATAACAGCAAGCTGAGCGTTTTCTTCAACCTTTTCTCTAAGCTTTGGCTTTGATATCTGGTCAGTGTTTTTGAGAAGGTTCTCCACTGTTCCAAACTGTTCAAGCAAAGCTATACCTGTCTTTTCGCCTATGCCCGGGATCCCAGGTATATTGTCTGAAGTATCCCCCATAAGCCCTTTCAGATCAATAAACTGCTGAGGTGTAAGATGGTATCTTTCCATCATCTTTTCTTCATCATAGAGGTCAAAATCAGTGGTTCCTTTTTTGGTTATAATTATCTTTGTTTTTTCTGAAGCCAGCTGGAGAGCATCCTTGTCCCCTGTTATAACATAAGGTTCAAGACCAGCTTCTTCTCCTCTTTTTACTGCTGTGCCTATAAGGTCATCCGCTTCAAAACCCTCAAGCTCTATGATCTTTATATCCATAGCTCTCAGAACATTTTTTACCAAAGGAAACTGCTGCAGCAATTCATAAGGAGTCTTTCTTCTTCCCGCTTTGTATTCACTGTACTCCAAATGCCTGAAAGTTGGAGCTTTCAGGTCAAAGGCAACAGCCATATATTCCGGATCATATTCATCCATCACTTTATTAAGCATGTTTATAAATCCATAAACTGCATTGGTATATAGACCGCTCTTTGTTGAAAGAGGCGGCAGTGCATAATATGCTCTGTTGATGAGACTGTTTCCGTCTATTGCGATCAGTCTTTTGTTGCTCATAGTTCCCTCCAAAAAAAGAACCTGCATACCATGACCGGATATGCAGGAATCTGTAAGTTCTGTTATATTATATCCTTAAGGGTAATTCCTCCGGTGTATAAAGCTTTACCTATAACACAGCCGTAAATACCCATTTCATCAAGTTTCTTTACATCCGCAGCAGATGAGATACCGCCGGATGCAATAAGATTTGACTTGATCCTTTTGTTCATATTGTCGATTTCTTCAAAGTTAGGACCTGCCATCATGCCGTCTTTTGAAATATCTGTGTAAACCACAGTTTTAAGACCGTATGTTTCAAGTTCCATAGCAAGATCTGCTGCTGTGACGTCTGTAAGCTCTGTCCAGCCTTTAACAGCAACATAACCGTTTTTCGCATCCAGAGAAACAGCTATCTTTTCTCCAAATGCCTGTATCGCTTCTTTAAGGAATCCTTTATTTGAAAGTGCGCTTGTTCCCAAAATAACTCTGGTCACTCCTGCTTCGACCATTTCTTCAACGTACTTCATGTCTCTGACACCGCCGCCGAACTGAATAGGAACGTTGACCGCATGGATCATATCCATGATAAGCTTTTTGTTCACTGCTTCGCCCATAAGCGCTCCATCAAGGTCTATTATATGAAGATTCTTTGCACCCTGTTCGACCCAGTTTACAGCCATTTTAACAGGGTCATCACCATATGTTTCAAGCTTTGCAAAATCGCCCTGAGAAAGTCTTACACATTTGCCGTTTTTAATATCGATTGCGGGAAAAATATTCACACTCTCATCTCCTTATTTAAAATTATCCACTCTCTAAATGTATACGTGTTCATATATTATATATCCTGCCGAAAACAAAAATCAAGCCATTTTTAGGAATATGCGCTTTATCCTTCATTTATTTATGTATTTCTCTTCTTGCGTTTATTCTTTTGCTGACATATACTTTTGACATAGTAAAACTTTATAATTCAGGAGAACATTATGTTAGATTATCATATACACACCAGCCTGTCAGATGACAGCGAAACACCATATTACGAGATGCTGGATCAGGCCTGCAGACTTGGTCTTAAGGAAATAGCTATAACAGATCATCATGATCCTGATTACACGGATCCTGACTACCCTTTCCAGCTGGATTTCGACAAATACCATATGATGCTGGAATCTGCAGTCATGGATTATCACAAAAAAATAGAGGTTAAAAGAGGTCTTGAACTAGGTATTCAGAAAACCTGTCTGGACAAATGCACAGCCTGTGCAAAGGCTTATCCTTATGATTTTATTATAGGGTCATTTCATATGTCTGATGGTTATACTATAGATATGCCGGAATTCTACGAAGGCAGAGAAGGTCTTGAAATTCAGGAAAATTTCTATAAGTATATGCTGGAATGCCTCAAAGGATATAACGATTACAGCGTTCTGGGTCATATAAATATAGTGGACCGTTATCAGCACATCTTCAGACCTGGAGAACCGCTTAATCCCCCTGAAGTCATGGAGATCATAAGAGCTATACTGGAAGTAGCCATCTACAACGGGAAAGGAATAGAATTCAACACTTCTTCTTTCAGATACAAGACACCGATAACAGTACCTTCACCGGAAATACTCAAAGCCTATAAAGAACTGGGTGGAGAAATAATAACTTTAGGTTCTGATGCTCACAGCCCTGACTATATCGCATATAACTTTAAATATGCTGCAGATATGCTGGAGTCCTTTGGGTTCAAATACGTTTCTACTTTTAAAGAAATGAAACCGGAGTTTATCAAGATCTCTCATTTATAGAAATAAAAATACCCCAAAATACCGTCTAGCCGTTAATTCACGCCCTATCATGTGATAGGTGGGTGCCCTGTTCCTGTCCTCTGGCTTCCGCTGATCTTATGCGGCCTGTCATAATACAGGAAACGATTTTAGAGCTCCCTTATGCGAAGTGTAGGTTGAATTAAAAAGCTAAAACGCATACCTCAGGGGATACTTTTAATATATGTTTTTATGGTTCGATTATACCACAAAAGCATTGGGATTTTAATACCCAATTACTGCATTTTAATAATATATTTTCAAGGAAGCTGTCATGTTTGAAATCTTACCTGAAGCTCTTAGAGCGCTGAACATACTTAATAATGAAGGTCATCTCGCATATCTGGCCGGCGGCTGTGTGCGAGATCTTGTTATGGGCAAAACAGCTCATGACTGGGACATCACAACTTCAGCAGAACCCCTTGAAACAAAAAATGTATTTCAGTCTAAAGGTATTAAAACGATAGAAACCGGCATTGCTCACGGCACTGTAACTGCTGTTATAAACGGAGAGAATATTGAGATAACTACGTTCCGCTGCGAATCCGGATATTCTGATCACAGAAGGCCCGACAGCGTAGAATTCGTTAAGACTCCTGAAGAAGATGTTAAACGCAGAGATTTCACCATGAACGGTCTTCTCTATCATCCTGATGAGGGTGTCTTAGATCTAGTCGACGGAGTCAAAGATATCGAAGCCGGCATCATCAGGTGCATCGGCGATCCTGA
>JAFQKJ010000094.1 GCA_017397005.1 Bacillota bacterium | reverse complement strand
TAGGGCAGTTTGCTGAAACCGCTGACGTATCCGGAGTTGCTACCGGAAGTATGCTGATGCACACTGTTACGGCTGTAGTGATAGGGCTTGCTATGGGAGTGACCATACTGGTCGGGCAGAAACTAGGAGCAGGAGAAAACGATAAAGTGGCAAGGGCAATAGGTGCTTCTATTTGCCTGTTTTCTGTAATAGCGGTGGTTCTTACTGCTGTTCTATGTTTGTTTACAGATTTCTTCTGCCAGCTTCTTCATGCCCCTGAAGAGGCGTATAAAGAAACTTATGATTATATTTGGGTATGCGGACTGGGTTCTGCATTTATTATTGGATATAACGTTTTAGGGGCGATATTCAGAGGTCTGGGAGATTCCAAAACCCCTCTTATCACAGTTTGTATAGCCTGTGTATTCAATGTTGCCGGGGACTTGTTCTTCGTTTCAGTGCTGGATATGGGGGCAAAAGGGGCGGCTTTCGCAACTATCATCTCACAGGCGCTGAGCGTAGTGATATCCCTGTACATAATTTCAAAAAAGTCACTGCCGTTTAAACTTACAAGAGACATGATCCGTTTTGACAAGCCTATGATATCTCATTCACTGAGACTTGGACTGCCTTTGGCTACACAGGAGCTTCTTGTGGGAGCATCTTTCCTTGCGATACAGACCATAGTGAACTCTATCGACGTAGTGGCTTCTGCCGGAGTGGGTGTTGCTGAAAAAGTATGCGCGTTCATAATGCTTGTGCCTAGTGCTTTTTCCCAGTCTATTGCAGCTTTTGTTGCTCAAAATGCCGGAGCAGGGCTGAACTACAGGGCAAAACGGGCTCTTTTGTACGGTGTGATAACATCCCTGTGCGTAGGGGTGGTAATGTTCTACATAGCATTCTTCCATGGGGATATGCTTACGGGAATATTCTCTAAAGATATAGAAGTCATACTGGCGGGTCACAGCTATCTTAAAGCTTTTGCCATAGACTGTCTGTTTACTGCAGTAATGTTCTGTTTTGTGGGATACTACAACGGCTACGGCAAGACTGTGTTCTCCATGGTACAGTCTATAATCGGGGCTATAGGAGTTCGCGTTCCGGTGGCTTTCTTGATGAGCAGACTGGAAGATACAAGCTTATTCCTTATTGGATTGAGCACACCTTCATCAACACTGGTTCAGATATTCTTATGTGTTGGGTATTTGTTTGTGCTGAAAAAGCGAAACGATCCGATGCTGAGGTAGGATATAACTGTTTTTATTGACAAAAGTCAGAGAACTAATTATATTGGTATAGATAGGTGTCTTTACACCTGTATATGCCAATTTTGTTTTTATAGGAGAAAGAAGAAATGGGAAAGTTTAAAGCATTTTTAAAGAGAAAAGACATTGAAGTTTCGGCAAAACGATACGGGATAGATGCACTGAGCGCAATGGCTCAGGGGCTGTTCTGTTCACTGCTTATAGGCACGATAATAAACACCATAGGTACACAGTTCAATTTGCCTTATCTCAATACCGTGGGGGGATTTGCAACATCAATGGCAGGTCCGGCAATGGCGGTAGCTATCGGTTATGCGCTTAAAGCTCCGAGCCTTGTACTGTTCTCCCTTATAGCAGTTGGGGGAGCTGCAAACACTCTGGGCGGAGCAGGAGGACCTTTGGCTGTTCTGGTAATTGCTGTAGTTGCTGCTGAAGTGGGCAAGATGGTTTCTAAAGAAACTAAAATAGACCTTCTCGTAACTCCTTTCGTTACAATATTTGTTGGTGTTGTTTTATCATCCTGGTGGGCTCCGGGGATCGGTGCCGCTGCAAGCGCAGTCGGAAACTTCATCATGTGGGCTACTGAACTTCAGCCGTTCCTTATGGGTATAGTCGTATCCGTTGCTGTAGGTATGGCTTTAACACTTCCGATATCAAGTGCTGCAATATGTGCAGCTTTATCTCTTACAGGTCTTGCAGGAGGCGCTGCAGTGGCAGGCTGCTGTGCACAGATGGTAGGATTTGCAGTAATGAGCTTTAAAGAAAACAGATGGGGCGGCCTTGTGTCGCAGGGTATAGGCACATCTATGCTTCAGATGGGCAATATAGTAAGGAATCCAAGGATATGGATACCTCCTACACTTACAGCTGCTATAACAGGTCCTATAGCTACGTGCATTTTCAAACTTGAAATGAATGGCGCGGCTATTTCATCAGGTATGGGTACCTGCGGTCTCGTAGGACAGATAGGCGTATATACAGGGTGGGTAAACGATGTGGCAAACGGAACTAAAGCTGCGATAACAGGATTTGACTGGCTCGGTTTAGTGCTGATCTGCTTCATCCTTCCGGGCGTACTGACATGGCTTTTCGGAAAATTCTTCAGAAAAAAGGGCTGGATAAAAGAAGGAGATCTTACTCTTAATTAATACCAAAAACTGCATTAAAAGATTTATAATTATTAGATCATACATAGAGGAGCACAGCAAAAAAGTGCTTCTCTTTTTTTATAAAAAGTTGCTAAAAACTATTGCATTATGGGCAGAATAAGAGTAGAATTTAATCAAGGTCAAAGAAAGTCAAAAACATAGACCTGAGATACAGATCAAATATCAAAATTTATATATATTTACACAGAGGGTGGTTTTATGGAATATAAAGACTATTACAAAATACTGGGTGTTGAAAAGACAGCAACAAAGGACGAGATAAAGAAAGCCTACAGAGATATGGCAAAGAAATATCATCCTGACAAGACAAAGGGCGATAAAGCCGCGGAGGAAAAGTTCAAAGAGGCAAATGAAGCTTTTGAAGTTTTAGGGGATGAGGAAAAGAGAAAGAAATACGACCAGTTCGGACAGTACGGTAACTTCCAGGGTGGAATGAATATAAACCCTGAAGACTTTGCATCTATGTTCGGCGGTTTTTCAGGTTTTGGCGGTGGAGGAAATACATCAGGATTCTCTGATTTCTTCAGCGCAATGTTTGGCGGTATGGGAGGAGGCTCCGGCCGTACAACATATCAGACCGGAGGATTTAGCGGCAATCCTTTCGGAGCAGGGGGAGATCCGTTTGGCGGCAGTTTTGGCGGAACTCACGGTGCTCATGGCGGTCACAGCTGCGGCAGCGGTGGATGCGGTGGAGGATGCGGTTCACATTCCGCACCTGAGGTGTCATACGATCTTGAAACAGCTATGACAATCAGCCTGAAAGAAGCATTTGAAGGCAAGTCAGCCAAGATATCATACAATGCAGGAGAAGGCAAGAAGACTATCAGCGTTAAGATCCCTGCAGGAATGGAAAGCGGAAAGAAGATCAAACTTAAGGATCAAGGCAAAAAGAAACCTGACGGCACTTACGGCAATCTTATGATCACTATAAATATAGATGCCGGAGAAGGAAAAGAACTTAAAGGTCTGGACATTCATGAGAAAACAGAGATTTATCCATGGGAGGCATACCTCGGAGCTGAAAAGATAGTAGAAACATTAGAGGGAAAGATCAAGGTAAAGATCCCTCAGGGTATAAAAAGCGGGCAGAAGATAAAATTGTCAAACAGAGGGTACAGGGATATTAAAGGAACAAGAGGAAATTTATATATCGAAACAGTTATGGCTAATCCGGAGGAACTGCCGGAAGTCATAAAAGAGGCATATGAATCTGTAATGGGAAAACCTTCATCAGAAATGGGAAAACCATCAGAGGACAAAGGCATGACAGATAATTAAATGATTTACAATAAATTGGGATTGTTTTGTTAATAGGAGAGGATGTGAGATTATGAATATTGAAAAATTCACACAGAAGGCACAGGAAGCTATAGGCGGATCTCAGGAGATCGCGTTAAAACTCGGCAACCAGCAGATAGACGGGGAACATCTGCATATGGCCCTTCTGCAGCAGCAGAACGGACTTATTCCTAAAATACTTAAATATATGGAAGTGAATACCGATGCGGTGATGACTGAGCTTGAAAGCGAGCTTGACAGGCTCCCGAAGGTTTCCGGAGTGTCAAATATTTATCCGACTAATCGTTTCACAAAGATCCTTTTAGGTGCGGAAACTCAGTCAGAGAATTTTAAAGATGAGTACATCAGTGTAGAACATATTTATCTTTCACTTATCGAAGAAGGCACAGGAAAAAATGCCTCTATATTCAGACGTTTTGGGATCAATAAAGACAGCTTTTTGAAAGCCCTTGCAGCAGTAAGAGGAAGCCAGAAGGTGACCAGTCAGAATCCGGAGGATAATTATGAAGCCCTCGAAAAGTACGGCAGAGATCTGGTGGAACTGGCAAAGCAGGGCAAGCTTGATCCTGTTATCGGAAGAGATTCTGAGATCAGACATACCATTCAGATATTGTCCAGAAGGACAAAGAACAATCCGGTGCTTATCGGTGAGCCGGGTGTAGGTAAGACTGCCATTGCAGAAGGTCTTGCGCAAAGAATCCTTAACGGAGACGTTCCTGAAGGTCTTAAAGATAAGACTATCTATGCTCTTGACATGGGTTCCCTCATAGCAGGAGCCAAATTCAGAGGGGAATTCGAGGAAAGACTCAAAGCTGTGCTTACTGAGATCGAAAAGTCGGAAGGCAGGATAATCCTGTTTATCGATGAGATCCATAATATCGTTGGAGCAGGCAGGACAGAGGGTTCTATGGATGCAGGAAATATCCTGAAGCCAAAACTTGCAAGAGGAGAACTGCACTGCATCGGTGCGACAACTCTTGATGAATATAGAAAGTATATTGAGAAAGACGCTGCACTGGAAAGGAGATTCCAGAAAGTGTTCGTGAGCCAGCCGACAGTTGAGGATACCATTTCCATCCTCAGAGGTCTTAAAGAAAGATTTGAGATCCATCACGGAGTAAGGATCACAGACTCAGCTCTCGTTGCCTGCGCAGTACTTTCGGACAGATATATAAGCGACAGATTCCTTCCGGACAAGGCGATCGACCTCATGGACGAGGCAGCAGCTCTTATCAGGACCGAGATCGACAGTATGCCGGCAGAGCTGGATGAGACAAGAAGAAGGATAATGCAGCTTGAGATCGAAAAACAGGCTCTTGGCAAGGAGGATGACAGAGCGTCTTTGGCAAGACTGGTGGATATAGAAAAGGAACTTTCTGAACTCAAAGAGACCGATTCCGTAATGAGAGCTCAATGGGAAAATGAAAAGAAAGCTATCGGCGGAATGAATGATCTTAAACAGAGCATCGAAGCTATAAAGCATGAAATAGAAGAAGCTGAAAGAAATTACGATCTTGAGAAACTGGCAAAACTGAAATACGGTGATCTTCCTCAGCTGGAAAAACAGCTTGAAGAAGCAAAAGTAGTTCAGGAAAAGGCTAAGGAAGAAAGGCTGCTTAAAGAAGAAGTGGACGAAGAAGAGATCGCAGATGTAGTTTCAAAATGGACCGGCATCCCTGTATCAAAGCTGGTAGAAAGCGAAAAAGAAAAGCTTCTCAAGCTTGACGAACAGCTCCATGAAAGAGTTATAGGTCAGGACGAAGCAGTTACTGCAGTGGCAGAGGCTGTACTCAGAGCAAGGGCAGGTCTGAAGGACATTTCCAAACCTACAGGCTCCTTCATATTCCTGGGTCCTACAGGGGTGGGTAAG
>JAFQKJ010000093.1 GCA_017397005.1 Bacillota bacterium | reverse complement strand
GAAGGTAAAAAATGAGAAACAATAATGCGAAAAAACTTGCCCTTAGCGGTGTTTATCTTGCTTTAACTGTGGTTTTTATCCTGGCAGGATCATTTGTGCCGGGATTTGAGATGACATTGCTGGCTGCTGCAACAGCGGTGGGAACATTTGCAATAATAGAAACAGGTATTAAGAACGGGATACTGTTTTTCGCGGCGGCATCTTTACTTGGATTTATCTTTGTTCCAAATAAGCTGGCAATGATTCCTTATGTAATGTTTTTCGGCCTGTATCCTACTGTAAAATATTTTGCGGAAAAACTTGAAAAAGCAGCTGCCCAGATGACTGTGAAATTCGGTTATTTTATTACAGTGCTGCTGATAGCATACTTTATGCTGTTTGATGTATTTTTCGGAAGTTTGGATCTTCCGGAATGGATGCCGGTGTTTGCTGTTATCCCGGCGGCCTTGATCTTGTTTGTTATATTAGACGCTGCGCTGACGGCTATAATTAACATATATTTTAAACGGGTGCATTCTAAATTTATGTAGAGCTTATATCTGAAAGAGGTGATTTTCATGTTAGGCGCAATTTTAGGCGATATTATCGGAAGTCCGTATGAATTTTCAAGAGAACCGATAGAAGAAAGGGAATTTCCGCTATTCCGCGAGGATTCGGATTTTACCGACGATACCGTTATGACATTGGCGATCGCAGATGCACTAATGGAAGGTGAAGAAGATAAAGAAAAAACCAGAGCTCTTTTCATATCCAAAATGAGAAAACTGGGAAGATTCTATGCAAATGCAGGCTATGGTGAAATGTTTATGCAGTGGCTTTGCAGACAGGATGACGAACCGTATAACAGTTTCGGAAACGGCTCTGCAATGAGAGTATCTCCTGTGGCATGGATGTTTGACAATCTTGATAAAGTTGAAGAATTTGCTGAATTGAGCGCTGAAGTAACACATAATCATCCTGAAGGGATCAAAGGCGCTAAAGCAGTAGCAGCAGCAATATATATGGCAAGGACAGGATCCAGCAGGTTTGAGATCAAAAAATACATAGAAACAAAGTACGGATATGATCTTGACCGTACTATCGAAGATATCAGAGCATATCCACAGGTGTCTGCAAGCTGTCAGATCACAGTTCCTCAAGCTATCATAGCTTTCCTTGAAAGTGAAGATATGGAAAGCGCTATCAGAAAAGCTGTGTCGCTGGGCGGAGACACAGACACTTTGGCTGCAATAACAGGTTCTATTGCTGAGGCATACTATTCAGTAAGCGACAGCTACAAGAAAGAAATATTCAAAAGGATCCCGTCAGATCTTATGCCTATACTTGAAAGATGGCAGGCTCTTATGAGAAAGAAAAAGACTCAGAGGATGTATTATGATGAAGCATATAAGTATGCCGAACTAATGCATGAGGATCAGAAGAGGATAGGCGGAGAGGCATATTTCACTCATCCTGCTGCCGTAGCAGAGATACTTAACAAAAGAGACTTCCCTTTGGAATACAGGATAGCGGGTCTGTTCCACGATCTTCTTGAAGTTACCGATGCTGAAGAAGACAGGATAATGGCATACGGAGGTCCTGAAGTTCTCGAAGCAGTTAAGATAATGACAAAAGAATACTATCTCGATATGGAAACTTTCATAAACAGGGTCAAGTCTAATCCTATTGCTATGAATGTTAAAGGCGCTGACAGAGTTCACAATCTCACTACTGCTGTAGTTACAGACTGGAGATTTAAAAAACGTTTCATTGAAGAAACAAGAAAATGGTATTATGATTTCCCGGGCTGGGAAGAAGAAATAAAAGCTAAAACAGAAGCACTTGAGGCTACCATTCCTGAAGAATACCGATATAAAAAGAATGAAGAGATAAAGAAGTCCTTCGGACTGGATAAATTGTTTGGAATGTCATCAAATGTTCTTAAAATGCTTGATAAAGGTGCATTCCTTACAACTAAGAGCGGTCAGAAAAAGAATACAATGGTAATTTCCTGGGGCGCTGTAGGCGAAATGTGGGGTAAGCCTATGATCATGATTATGATAAGAAGATCAAGGTATACTCGTGAACTTCTTGACGACAGCAGCGACTTTACAGTTTCCTTTGCGGATCCGGAAAAACTTAAAGATGAACTGGATTTCTGCGGTAAGGAATCCGGAAGAAATGTCAATAAGTTTGCAAAACTCGGTCTGGTTACAAAAGACAGTAAATATGTTGAAGCTTCTATCATAGATACTCCTGCACTGCATTTCGAGTGTAAGACATTCTATAAAACAGAAGTAACTGCAGAAGGACTTACTTCAGCCGAAGATTATGATGAATTCTATTCAGACGGAGATATGCATACTCTATACTTTGCAGAGATCGTTGAAGCTTACGAAACAGAATAATTTTGAATTATAAGGGAGCGGATCGCTCCCTTATTATAGATGATTTTAAGTTTGAGGTTTATTTATGAAGCATATTTTTCTTGCAAATCCTGCAGCGGGTAAAGGCGGAAAAGCTGTCCGAAACCTTTTGGCGCAGATAGAAGAGACAGGTAAAAAACATGGATATGATTACGAGATCTATCACACGAAATGTGTGGGAGATGGAGAAAACTACGTAAGGCAATGCTGCGAAGAGGCGTCTCGGAAACTAAGAAAAGAGAAGCTTCGTTTCTATGCAATGGGAGGAGACGGGACTCTTAATGAGATAGCTAACGGTGCAGTAGGGTATGATAATGCTGAGATCACTGTGATCCCATGCGGAACGGGAAATGATTTTGTGAGGAATTTTCCGGTGCCTACGGATTTTCTCAATATAGAAAAACAATTTGAAGGTACGGCGAGAAAGATTGACCTTATAAAATACAATGAAAGATATGCGATAAATATGATAAATATAGGGGCTGACTGCGATGTGGTGATCGAAGCAGGCAGGCTAAAGAAGAATACTTTTTTGTCAGGAACAGCTGCGTATGCTGTGGGAGCAGTTAAGGTGCTGAGCGGCAAGATCGGGATAAAAATGAATATAGATTCTGAAAAAGAAGAAGTATGGAACGATGAACTGATCCTTATTGCTATAGCAAACGGCAAATTCTGCGGAGGCGGATTTAAAGGTGTGCCGAACGCTTCTGTAGATGACGGAGCTATGGATGTGAGCATCGTTAAGATGGTGCCAAGGCTCAAGCTTGTAAGACTCTTGATGAAATATAAGCAGGGAACTCATTTGGACTCAAGAAAAGATGCAGAGTTTTTTAAATGCATGAGATGTGCCAGTGTAACTATGGAACCTCAGGAACTGATAGAAGCCAGTGTGGACGGAGAGATCGTAAAGCTTGGCAGGACAGATTTTTCTATTGTTCCAAAGGCTGTTAATTTTTCAGTCCCAAGACATGAATGAGGAAATGATAAATGGATCTTATACAGAAAGTGGATTTTATGATACTGGACTTTATTCAGGAGAATTTGCGTACAGATTTTCTTGATTCAGCAGTACCGTATATAACTTCATTAGGTGATAAAGGGTGGTTTTGGATATGCGCTGCGTGCGCGCTTATAATAATACCTAAAACCAGAAAAATAGGCATAGCCGCAGGGATAGCCTTGATATTCAGTCTTTTGATAACCAACATGACATTAAAACCTTTGGTGGAGAGGATAAGACCCTATGATATAAATACGGCAGTGGAACTTTTGATAAGACCGCCTTCTGATTATTCTTTCCCGTCAGGTCACACCAGTGCATCATTTGCAGCAGCATCTGCTATATTTTTTATGGACAAAAAAATAGGGATCCCCGCTCTCATACTGGCGGCAGTGATCGGTTTGACGAGGCTGTATTTGTATGTTCATTTTCCTACTGATGTGCTTGGAGGTGCTGCAGTAGGGATATTTGCCGGATACATTGCAGTAAAAATAGTAAATATGAGAATGCTGGAGGATAAGATATTCAGCAGATTATAGGATTTAGAGGACTTAGGAGAGGCAGTAAGGTATAGATGAAGAAGTTTGAAATAAATGTATCTCAAAAATACAATTATTATATAGAAAGAGGGATTCTTGACGAACTGGGCAGTATGCTCAGGGAGAACTTTGGCCCATGTAAAATAATAGTGGTAACAGATGATATGGTGGATTCCATTTATGGAAACAGAGTTGCGGTTTCTCTCACGAAGGCTGGATTCAAAACCATAAGTTATGTTTTTGAAAGAGGAGAGCAGTCCAAAAACTTTTTTGTGCTTAACGATCTTCTGGAGTTTATGGCAGAAAATTATATTACAAAGAAGGATATACTGGTAAGTCTGGGGGGCGGTGTTGTAAGCGATGTTTCCGGATTTGCGGCTTCAGTGTATTCGAGAGGTATCAGATATGTTCAGGTGCCTACCACATTTCTGTCTGCAATAGATTCTTCTGTTGGTGGTAAAACAGCAGTCAACATAAAGGCAGGCAAGAATCTCATAGGTTCTATATATCAGCCTTCAATGGTGGTCTGCGATCCGGATACTTTTGATACACTTGAGCCGGTTGTTTATGCTCAAGGTACTGCAGAGGCGATAAAACTCGGAATAATCGGAGACAAGAGAATGTTTGCAAGACTGTCAAAAGCAACATTCCACAGGAATATTGAAGACCTTATAGAAAGCTGTGTTAAGATAAAGGCAGATATTGTTGTAGAAGATGAATTTGATGAAGGCGGAAGACAGCTTTTGAACCTTGGTCATACCTTTGCACATTCTATAGAAAAGAACAGTAAATATAAGATCAGTCATGGAAGTGCAGTGGCTATGGGGCTTGCAATGGCATCAAAAGCTGCGGCAGCCAGAGGGATATGCAAACCTGAAGTATATGAGAAGATAAATGAAGCCTTGATAAGAAACGGGCTGAATACGAAATGCAGGATAAGTCCTGAAAAAATAGCTGAAGGGATGCTTAATGACAAAAAAAGAAGAGGGGATATCCTGAATATGGTATTTCCTAAGAAACTTGGAAAATGTGAGATATTTCCTATACCGGTGGATGAAGTTATAGATGTTGTAAAGGATGCTATGGAAATAGGAAAAGAAAATATGACAGGAGTTGATGACAATATGGATGTTTATAAAGATGCTCCGGTTCAGAGAGTGCTGCTTGCAGCGGCTCTGTCCGACAGAGAAACTATTTTCAAAATAAATAACAGTGATGCAGACCTGGAAATAATAATAGGATGTCTCAGAGAACTGGGAGCTGAAACTGAGATCAGAAGCGGAGGATTGTGTAAAGTAACGCCGTTCTCAATGAATAAAGATCCCGGCAGCAGCGGATTTCTTCCTATAATAAACTGCGGTGAAAATCCTACTGCATTAAGGCTGCTGGTGCCTGTTATGGCTGCGCTGAAAAAAGAAGCTTTCGTATCCGGAACAGGGCAGCTGGCCAAGACACCATTTAACGATATTATAGAAACTATGGAACCTATGGGTAGTGTTTTCAGATTCGACCATTTTCCATTTGAACTCAGCGGAGAGCTTAGATCAGGAGATTTCAAATTTGACAGCAGTGTCTGTGAAATATTCCTTTCGGGCCTGCTCATGGCACTGCCTCTTCTTGAAGGGGACAGCACTGTTGTAATAAACGGCGGCCTCGGTTCTTATGAATATACTGATAAGACTATAAGGGTTTTAAAGGAGTTCGGTGTAAGCATTGAAAAGAACGGAGATGGATTTGCGATAAAAGGAGATCAGAAGTATATTTCACCAAAGGGATTTGAAATTAACGATCTGATTTAGCATTGGAGGCAATTATGAATATTCTTGTGATAAACGGGCCCAACTTAAATATGCTGGGTATAAGGGAAAAAGAAATATACGGTCAGCGTACTTATCCTGAACTGGTGGGATACATAGAAAGATGTGCTGAAGACCAAGGGATAAAAGTTGAGGTATACCAGTCAAATCATGAAGGCGCTATTATAGATAAGATACAGGATGCTTACGGTAAAGCTGATGCTATTATCATAAACGGAGGAGGATATACCCACACGAGCGTAGCTATAATGGATGCGCTGAAGGCTGTTATGCTGCCGGCGGTGGAGGTCCATATTTCGGATATACACAGCAGGGAAGAGTTCAGACACCATTCGTATCTTTCTCTGGTATGCGAAAAGACTATTTGCGGTCTTGGATTTAAAGGATACAGCGAAGCTATTTTATATTTAATTGATAAGTATAAAAAATAGTTGTATAATTAAAAAAGTATAAAAATCAGGGGGATTTTGTATGAGTTTCAATAATTATGTTATAACTATCGACAGAAAAATAGGAAGCAAAGGTATATATACCGGTCAGAAAATTGCAGAACATTTTGGATTCAATTATGTTGATAAGGATATCCTCAGAAAAGCTGCGGATGTTTTCCATATTGCGCCTGAAAAACTTCAGAATATCGATGAAAAAGCATCTTCTTTCTGGCGTTCTTTTGTACAGACAAGCAATTATGATTCACCTAATATCCCGGGATATCAGTATATGCCTACAAGAAGACAGGTGTTTGAAGTACAGTCTGCTATTATAAGAAATTCCGTTAGAGAATCATCCTGCGTTGTTGTAGGAAGAGGCGGGAATGCTATATTCCAGGATTATGAAAAACATGTAGGTATCTTCCTTCACGGAAATAAGGAATTCAGAATACTCAATGCGGCTGAATATCTCGGCGTAGGCATAGAAGAAGCTGTAAAAGCTGTTGAAAGAGTAGACAGGGAAAGAGCAAGATATCACAACACATATGCGGGATATACATGGACCGATGCATCAAACTACGATCTTTGTATAGATGTAAGCAAAGCCGGTGTTGACAATGCAGTATCACTTATCATCGATTATATCGAAGACAGATTCCCGGAACTGAAGAAATAGATTGTATAAATAGGAGAGAGTAAATGATCAGCAAAAACATGAAGAAGTTGGTAGAGAACAGCTCTGCAATAAGAGCGATGTTCGAGGAAGGAGCGCAGCTGGCAAAGATATACGGAGCTGAAAACGTATATGATTTCAGTTTGGGAAATCCTAACGTTGCAGCGCCTGAAAGTATAAAAGAAGCGGTAATCGATGTCATAACCAATGACGATCCTTTGATGCTTCACGGTTATATGAGCAATGCAGGTTATGAAGATGTAAGAAATGCTATTGCGGACAGCATAAACAGAAGATTTGATACAAATTTTGATGCTTCAAATATCATTATGACTGTAGGAGCGGCTGGAGGGCTTAATGTAATATTAAAGACTCTTGTTGATCCCGGTGACACTGTCCTCACATTTGCACCGTTCTTTGCGGAGTACATAAATTATGTTAATAACGCAAACGGAACACTGGAGGCTGTACCGCCGGTACTTGAAAACTTCATGCCGGATATGGATAAGTTTGAACAGATGATAAAGCCTTCTACAAAGGCAGTCATCATAAATAATCCTAATAACCCGAGCGGAGTGGTTTATCCTGCTGAAGTTATCGAAAAGATAGCGGAAATACTTGATAAAAAACAGAAAGAATATGGCACATCTATTTATCTTATATCAGACGAGCCTTACAGAGAACTGGCATATGATGGAGTGGAAGTACCTTATCTTACAAAGTATTATAAAAATACGGTTGTGGGATATTCATATTCTAAATCCCTCTCTTTACCGGGAGACAGGATAGGATATCTGGTAATACCGTCCGAAGTTGATGATTATGAGGAAGTATTTGAAGGTGCCAGTGTGGCAAACAGAGTGCTTGGCTTTGTTAATGCTCCGTCTCTTATGCAGAGAGTAGTAGCAAAATGCTGTGACGAAAAGACAGATATAGATTTCTATGACGGTAACAGAAAGATACTCTATAATGCTCTTCAGGAATACGGATTCACATGCGTTAAGCCTCAGGGCGCATTCTATCTTTTCATCAAATCACCGGTTGCTGATGAGAGAGAATTCTGTGCTGCGGCGAAGAAACACAATGTTCTGCTGGTACAGGGCAGATCTTTCGGATGTGAGGGTTATGTAAGACTTTCATACTGTGTTTCAAGAGATACTGTTGTGAATTCGCTGCCTGCGTTTAAAGCCCTTGCTGAAGAATACGGACTTATAAAATAACAAATAATACAGAATAAAAATGGGAGACATCAATGTCTCCCATAAGTGTTTTTTGCGTCTTTTTCGTTAAAGAACGGCGTTGATCTTTCCTTCAAGGACAGGTTTTGGCATAGCGCCAACTATTCTGTCTTTTATTTCTCCACCTTTAAATATAAGCATAGTAGGTATGCTCATTACCTGATGGCTTATTGCGAGCTTCTGGTTCTCATCAACATTAATCTTACAGATCTTTAATTTACCATCATACTGTTCTGCAAGTTCATTAAGGATAGGAGCAATAGACTGACATGGACCGCACCAGTCAGCGTAAAAATCCACCAGAACAGGGATATCTGATTTTATTACTTCTGATTCAAAAGTATCGATAGTTGGATATATGATCTTTTCGCTCATGTTTTACCTCCGTACAATAATAATTGTATAGATATTTTATACCATATCGGGCAGTTTTAAAATCATTTTATTGGATAAATAATAAAATATTGAAATTAATCGATTCATCTATTGATTAAGCCATAAAGATTAAATATAATAGAAAGAACACTCGATCACAAATGGAGGAAATAAGTATGTACTACAACTATCTTGATAAAGTAGACCCTGAGATAGCTCAGGCGATCAAAGATGAAACTTCAAGACAAGAGAATAAAATAGAAATGATCGCTTCAGAAAACTTTACTTCAAAAGCTGTTATGGAAGCTTGCGGAAGTGAAATGACAAATAAATATGCTGAAGGTTATCCTGGTAAAAGATATTACGGCGGCTGTGAAGTAGTTGACGTTGCAGAAAATCTTGCTATAGAAAGAGTTAAGAAACTCTTTGGAGCAGACCATGCAAACGTACAGCCTCACTGCGGAGCAAGCGCTAACATCGGCGTTTACCTTGCAATGCTCAAACCGGGAGATACAGTTCTCGGCATGGACCTTTCAAACGGCGGTCACCTCACACACGGTTCCCCTGTAAATATTTCAGGTCTTTATTTTAACTTCGTTTCATACGGTATCGACCCTGTAACAGAAATGATCGATTTTGACGAAGTTAGAAGGATAGCATTAGAATGCAAACCAAAGCTCATAGTAGCAGGTGCAAGTGCTTATCCAAGAACTATCGAAACAGATAAATTCAGAGCTATCGCTGACGAAGTTGGCGCTCTCCTTATGGTTGATATGGCTCATATCGCTGGTCTCGTAGCTGCAGGATGTCATCCAAATCCTGTTGAATATGCAGACTTCGTTACAACAACAACACATAAAACTCTCAGAGGCCCAAGAGGCGGCGTTATCCTCTGCAAAGAACAGTTTGCAAAACAGATCGATAAAGCTATGTTCCCTGGTCTTCAGGGCGGCCCTCTTATGCACATAATCGCTGGCAAGGCTGTGTGCTTCAAAGAAGCTCTTGAACCTGAATTTGTTGAATATCAGAAACAGGTAGTGAAAAATGCTCAGGTGCTTGCTGAAGAACTTATCAAGTATGATTTTGAACTGGTTTCAGGCGGAACAGACAATCATCTGCTTTTAGTTAAACTGGTAAACAAAGGCCTTACAGGTAAAGTTGCAGAAAAGCTTTTAGATGAAGCAGGCATCACAACAAACAAAAACAGCATCCCAAACGATCCAAACGGTCCTTTTGTAACAAGCGGTATCAGACTTGGTACACCTGCTATGACAACAAGAGGATTTAAAGAAGACGACGTTAGAAAGACAGCAGAAGCTATAGCTTTAGTCATCAACAATCCTGAAGATGAAGAAGCTAAGGCAAAAGCAAAAGCTATCGTTAAAGAATTATGTGAAAAACATCCATTACATAAATAAGATAAGAAATCAAGGCTGCAGCTAATGGCTGCAGCCTTTAATGTTATTCAGGTATACATATACGGCTTCCTGCGGTCGTAAAATCTCTGGAACGCATAAATGGATTTGCTGACATGAGCTCTGCCTGTGTCACTCCGAAACGTACAGAAAGGGAAGAAAGAGTGTCTCCGTTTCTTACGATATATGTTGTGCCGGAATTGCAGCCTTTGAACATATCATAAAGAGGAACACAGATCTTCATGCCTTCTGAAAGGTTGTAAAGATCAACGTTCGGATTTGCAAAAGCCATTGAAGCATAGGTGTAGTCGAAAGCATCCAGTATGGATTCGAGAGTATCTCCGGATTTTACAGTGTAGTATTTACCGTCGCAGTTCATGCCGGCGGGATCTTCCTGCATAGGCATGCTGTTTCCGCTATTCATATTGATACGGGGTTCGGGAGTCAGCATAGGCATATTTTCTGGCTGAGGAACTGCTGGTGTTTCGGGTGCAGTAATCATATTATTGTTTTCCTGTTTTTTTGGCACACATATAGGGGCGCCGGGTTTGAGATTGTATGGATCGATACCGGGATTTTTTGCAAGGATAGCCTCTACAGATGTGTTCTGTTTTTCTGCTATGCTGTAGAGAGTGTCTTTGAGCTGCACTACATAGGTTTCTTCATCTTCGTCTTGACAGCATAAAAGTTCAGGTTTTGAAGCAGGAACTTTGATCACCTGACCTATCTGAAGATTATAAGGATTAAGTAAACGGTTACAAGTCATGAGCATTCTTATAGGAACGCCGAATCTGACTGATATGTTATATAAAGTGTCTTTTTCCTGAATAGTGTAATCTACCCAGTTATCGCAGTTGTGTAAGCATACGTAACCTGAATGGTATGGGTTTGAAATCATAATGATGCATCACCTCACATTATTAGTTGTTATATTTTATTTTCAAAACTCCGATAATGTGATAAAATACTATAAATTTATTAAAAGGGAGTTATTATGGATTATTTTATAAACAAACTGCTTGTACTGCCGGGGATCATCATCGGTCTTACTTTTCATGAATACGCCCATGCAAAAGCGGCAAGTTTATGCGGAGATAATACAGCAAAAAATCAGGGGAGAGTGTCTCTGAATCCTATGAGACATTTGGATCCTATCGGTTTTTTATGTCTGCTTATAGTAGGGTTCGGCTGGGGAAAACCGGTGCCTGTAAACCCATACAACATATCGAATAAAAACAGAAGGTTTAAAGAAGTTATGATATCTTCTGCGGGAGTTATCATGAATTTCTTTATTGCGGTCATTTTTGCCATAATACTGACGGCTGTAGCTCAGATATCGCCTGATACTTTTGCAACTGAAGCGGGCACGTATTTGTATTATGGTATTTTCTATGTATCATATATCAATGTTGTTCTTATGATATTCAATCTTATACCTATCCCGCCTCTTGACGGGTTTAATATAGTCGCAGAATTAACTTCATTCAATGAAACAGAGCTGTACTATAAGCTGCTTAGATACGGTTCTCTTATTCTGATACTTTTGCTGGTCACAAATGTTATCGACTATATACTTACACCGGGTATAGACGGAGTATTCACACTGATAAACAGTATCCTTGGATGGATATTTTAAAAATATATAGGGGGTTTTGCATTGTTTAGTAAATTTATAAAAACAGGTATATCTCTATTCGTGGGAGCGACGCTTTTTGCATCAGCAGGCGTTATGGCTATGGCTTATGAGGAAGAGGTGGACTACAGCGTAGTATTTAATGGAGAAAAGCTTGTATTCGACCAGGATCCAATAAATGTTAATGACAGAGTGCTGGTCCCTATGAGAGGTATATTTGAAGCCTATGGTGCTGATGTGGAATGGGATGAAGTCAACAGGATAGTTACAGCTACTGCAGGCGATACAGTGATCGAGCTTACTATAGATGCTGACAGAGCATATATAAACGGAGAAAGATGTGTTCTGGATGTTCCGGCAATGATAGTAGAAGAAACAGGAAGGACTATGGTCCCTGTGAGATTCGTTTCTGAGGCTCTTAAAGCTGATGTAGACTGGGACGAAACTACATATACAGTTATAATCAATGCTGTTAAGGAAGAAGAGGAACCACCTGTGGAAGTTCCTGACGAGCCTGAAAATGCAATTTTTGGAGATATAGATGATATTGATTATGAAGAAGGATTCTTCTCAACTCAGGAAGGAATAAAAGGCTCCTGCTACCTTACCTGTCTTGGTATGATAGCATCAAATCTTAATGATGAAGAGATCTATGCGTCTCACGTTTATCGTTTGAACGAAAACAGTGTTGAACAGCATAACTGGAAAGGACTTCTTGAAAAGCTCAATATAGTAAGAACTGATTATTATGATCTTAAAGGATCTTCATCTAAATATAAAATTCAGATAGTAACTGAACTTCTCAGAGATAATCCTGAAGGAGTCATAGTAAGATTCCTCAACGGAGGATCGTCTCACTATATAGTTTGCAAAGGCTTTGAAAACGGCAAGATCATTGCCAGTGACCCTGTAGGTCAGATCTGTGTTCCTATCGATGACACCTGGGTAGGCTACTCAATGTTTGACGGCTACAATGCAGCCATCGAAGGCATGGTGCTGGCTGAAGCCTACAAGATAGGAGACGGTTCCTTCAGCTGGGATTTCCTTGATGAAGGACAGGAAGACCTTGAAGGTGAAGAGGCTGAATAGTGAATTTTAAAAAGATATGATTTAGAGTAAGGGGCTCTGAGTTCGAAGTGATCGAACTCAGGGCTTTTATGTTGGTCGTAGAGAGGTTTAATTTGGTCATTTTTGGAGAAATGATTAAATTGAATCATGGCTAGTATTGACAGTTCCCATAATTAGCAATAGAATTCAAAAGACGATTTCAATACAAGGACAGTACTATGGATAAGACAAAAAATTTAACTGATGGGAATATAATGAGCACTTTGGTGCGTTTTGCGGTGCCGGTGCTTTTAGCAATGTTTTTGCAGTCACTGTACAGCGGGGTGGACCTGCTCATAGTAGGGCAGTTTGCTGAAACCGCTGACGTATCCGGAGTTGCTACCGGAAGTATGCTGATGCACACTGTTACGGCTGTAGTGATAGGGCTTGCTATGGGAGTGACCATACTGGTCGGGCAAAAACTTGGCGCAAGGGAAAATGACAAAGTTGTAAAGGCAATAGGAGCTTCTATTTGCCTGTTTTCTGTAATAGCGGTGGTTCTTACTGCTGTTCTATGTTTGTTTACAGATTTCTTCTGCCAGCTTCTTCATGCCCCTGAAGAGGCGTATAAAGAAACTTATG
>JAFQKJ010000012.1 GCA_017397005.1 Bacillota bacterium | reverse complement strand
TCACCTTAAAACCTTCTCATAATAGCGAAGAATACTCCGCCCACCAATAATCCTAAACATAATGCTAATACAGAAGTACTCATGTTTAAACTCCTTTCACGATCATTATTAAACAACTGTCAATTTATAAATATCCTCTCTTCTGTGCTGAAGCAGAGGCAATTCCCTTCTCACTTTTTTAACTCTTTCCAAATCTATATCGCAGTACAGGATCCCTTCCGTTTCATCCGTATGAGCAGCAAATTCTCCCCAAGGAGTTGCCACACAGGAATTCCCGTAAGCCTGATATATCCCGTTCATATCTCTTGCCGGAGATGCCGCCGCAAAATATACCTGATTGTCCAGAGCTCTCATCCTCATTGTAAGATCCCAGTGCACCGGGCCTGTAGTCATATTAAATGCCGCCGGAAGGATTATAAGTTCTGCTCCTTGAAGCGCCATCAGCCTTGCCTGTTCGGGAAATCTTACATCATAGCATATTGCCACGCCTACTTTGCAAAACTCCGTATCCACGACAGTTATTTCGCTTCCCGGTGTCAAGGTGTCTGATTCTTTGAATCTTATACCGCCCTCAACATCTATATCAAAAAGATGAACTTTTCTGTGAGTTCCTATCACTTCACCTTTTCTGTTGAATATAAAAGAAGAATTGAAAACATTTCCGTCTTTCAGTTCCGGAATAGAACCGCCCACAAGATATATTCCAAGCTCTGCAGCCAGCTCTGATAATACTGTCACCGTATTCCCATTCATATCCTCACTGTAGTCTCTGAAATATCTGTTGGAATAAGGGCAGTTGAACATTTCAGGAAGCGCTATTATATCAGCGCCTTCAGCAGCAGCTTCCCTTACCATAGTGCAGGCTTTTTCAAGATTCTCATCCTTGTTCATGCCTACCATCATCTGACACAAAGCCAATTTCATTTTTATCCCTCCCTGCAGAGTTTGACTATTTTATTCACTGCTCTGGCAGTAAGCCCCCAAATATAATATCCTTCGTAATTGAAAGCATCCTGCGGTCCCTTGTCCGCAAAAAACTCATACGGCGCCGTAAACACCTTATGAACTTCATCAGGATTAGCATTTAATCCTATATCTTCATAGTCCAGGATCTCCCCGGCAAAAACATTTATATCTTCACCCAGCCACGAGCGCATATTGCCCACGTTTCCTATAAGCTTGACTCTGTTTGCCGGTATCCCCAGTTCTTCCCCAGTCTCTCTTACGACACACTGGTCAGGTTCTTCTGATTTTTCGATCCTTCCTCCGGGAAAACATATCTCCCCCGGCTGTCTTCTCATATTCATAGCTCTGACTTCAAACAGCAGATGAACTTTCCCCTCTTTAATTACAAAAGGAGCCATTATGGCAAATTCACCCCGTTTGATCTCTGTCTCGCCATATTTTTTCAAGATATACTCAAAATGTTCCAAACTATACATTAGTCGCTATATTGCCTTCCATTCTTTCAAGTTCCTGGATAAGAGATTCTTTTTCCACTCTAATGGATCTTTTTATCTTGTTTGCAAGAGCTTCCAGTTTTTCATCCATGTTCGGAGCTTTTTCGTCATTTATCTCCTCAAATACATTTCTGAAGCTTCCTGCCTCTTCATATCGTTCCATTCTCTCCAGATCGCCTATACCGCTTAGTATTTGAGATATAGTGTTGGATTTATGCATGAATAATGTCTGAGCACTGATTATTTCATCCCTGATCTCCTGCATTTCTTTATCGAGCTTGTAAACTTCATGAGCTGTACTCTTGAGTTTTTCCGCCACATGAGCCGGCAGTTCCTCTTTATACTTATATCTAAGAGAATGTTCCACTGTAGCCCAGAAATTCATAGCCATCGTTCTTATCTGGATCTCCAGGAATACGAATCTAAGACCCTTTATTGTAAATATCGGATATTTGATAATAATATGATAACTTCTGTATCCGCTCTCTTTAACGTCTCTTACATAGTCTTTTTCAAGCACGATCTCAAGATCCATTCCGTCTCTTGCACGCACCATCTCAACTATTTTATATATGTCATCTTCGAACTGGCAGATGATCCTTATGCCTCCAATATCATCCAGCTGGTCGATCTCATCTTCTCCCAGTCCCAGCTTCTTAGCTTTTTCAATTATACTCGGCACCTGTTTTACCCTGCCTACAACGAATTCTATAGGAGAATGTTCGTTATTCTTCCTGTATTCGTTTCTTATACCTTTAAATTTATTTTTCAATTCCTCTACCGCAGTTTCATACGGCATGAGGAATTCGCTCCATCTGATCATAATATTAATCCTCCAGCAAAATTATATCCCAATACAGCATTTATAGGCAAGACCCACATATGATGCTCAAAAACTCTTCTGTATTTTCAAAATTTCTGAATATATAGTCCGGCTCTGTCTTTTCCAGCTCCTCATATATCATCCATCCTGTAGCCACCCCTATGCTTTTTGCTCCTATTTTCTTTGCGCATTCTATATCGTACCTGGAATCCCCGATGATAAAAATATTCTCAGGCGTGAAGTCTTCACCCGCAAGCTTTGAAGCCTCTTCCACAGCTTCTTTTGCCGCATCCCATTTTTCCCCGGGATGGTCTCCGAAACCTCCGAACTTAAAATACTCTTTAAGGCCCACACTGTCCAGTTTTATCTCCGCTCCAACACGAAAGTTGCTTGTTATAAGCCCCATATACACTTCCTTTCGCTGAACAAGATCATCCAGTATTTCCTTGATCCCCGGAAGTATCTTTTTAGTTTCATTGGCGGTGACTATTTCTTTTAAGATAACAGCAAACTCCGCTATTATATCCTCTTTTTCCTCTGGATCTATCCCGAACCTCTTCATTATACTGTCCACCAAAGATGAATCCATAGAAGTTCCCACTATGACCTCTCCGCATGCAGTCTCATGGCCGGCCCTTCTTCTGAAAGTTTCATTCATTGCTAAAGTCCCGTCTCTGTAGCAGCTCATGAGGGTCCCGTCTATATCCCACAGCACCAGTTTTTTATCCATTGTTACTTCTCCATTTTATACCCTGAACACTGCCTCTTTTTCGCATTTCGTCTTCTATCATATCTCTGAGTTTCCACCATCCGCTGCCCCAGTTGCAGAATATCGTATCTCCGTTAGGCACTCTGCTGGCCAATCTCTGAACAGATATGTCCGGTTTAAGATGCTCAAGAAAATCCACTGCCCTGTGGATATATTCTTCTTTAGAACATATCTCTATTTCTCCGGCCTCATACATCCTGCAGAGTTCTGTTCCTTTCTCTATATACAGCGTATGAGTTTTCGCCGTATCTATGTCAAGCTCCGACAACAGTTTTGCTCCCGCAATGCAGTCTTCTCTGCTGTCCCAAGGCAGATTAAGTATCATATGTGTCCCTACAGTAAAACCGTAAGATTTAACTCGCTCTACCGCTTCTATGTATTCTTTAACGGTATGTCCTCTGTTTATTCTGACAAGAGTCTCCTCATTTACCGACTGAAGTCCAAATTCAATACAGACCTGCTTTCCCATTGCTCCGGCTTTGATGGCATCCAGCACATCAGTTCCCACACAGTCCGGTCTTGTAGCAAAGCACAGCTCCACAACACCATCCACTTCGGCAGCCTGTCTGGTATAATCATACATTCTCTCAGGAGAAAAATATGTATTTGTGAAATTCTGAAAATACGCAACAAAAAGGTTTGCTTTATATTTTGGCCCAATATAGTTTTTATTTATTTCAAGCTGTTCGCTGACAGATATAGTATTTGAAAGGTTCTCAAATCCCGTTCCTTTTGCACCGCAGAATATGCATCCTCCTGTACCTTTTGTTCCGTCTCTGTTAGGACATGTGGCCGGCAGGTTTACAGGCAGCTTATACACCTTTTCGCCGTACTTATCTCTCATTTGTTTTGCATATGTTAAATACAGTTCTTCCATTTTCTCTTCTTTCCGTAACACAAAAATAGGAGAGCTTCACAGCTCCCCCGATTTATATTTCTAGTTCAAAACCTCATGATCTGCAAGGATGCCTTGAATATCTTCCGCATCCGCGCTGACACTTACTATAAACTCAACCTCATGCTGTTTTGATATTGCATCAAGCCTGTCAATAAATACTGAGATGTTGTCAAGAGAAATATTGGCATGTTTTGTGATGCTGTCTATGTATATAGTGTCTATATCATGGTCAGAGCTTATTATCCCAAGGATAAATCCTGTAAACTCGTCTATATTTCCAAGCTGTTCGTAATCTTCCGCACATACGACTCTTATTCTGTAATTAAGCTCTCTTGTAAGACGTTTATCATTATTTATAAATACTATGCTTCCATGACTTACTCTAACATGATCATTTGCTGCATCGATCATTTTCTTTGTTTTGCCGCTACCCTTCTTGCCAACCATAATCTTCACCATATCGATCGCCCCCCTGTCATATTTTTTGTATATTATAAATCCGCACTTATTATCAAAGTATAGTTACTTAACATTATAACAGGAATATGGTATAAGTCAAAGACCCTTAATGAAGATTTTTTACATTATTATATTAGCGTCTCTTGCTTCTGAGCTGTCCGCAAGCTCCGTCTATATCACTTCCCAGTTCTCTTCTTACCGTAGCTTCAAACCCTAGTTCTCTAAGAGTTTCTTTGAAATACTCCGCTTTTTCCCGCTTGGTTGCCACAAATTCCTTACCTATAACGCCGTTGAAAGGAATAAGATTGATGTGGCACAGGATCCCTTTAAGCAGATCCGCCAGTTCCTTAGCCTGTTTATCAGAATCATTTACTCCTTCGATCAATATATATTCAAAAGTGATCCTTTTATTTGTTATTTTCACATATTCTCTGCAGGCAGTCAAAAGTGTTTTTAAATCATATTTCCTGTTTACAGGCATAAGCCTGTTTCTAAGTTCATTGTTTGGGGCATGCAGAGATATTGCCAGAGTCACCTGAGGATATTCCTCTGCGAACCGCTTTATTTCAGGCACAAGACCGCAGGTAGATACGGTTATGCTCCTCATACCCATATTGAATCCGTTTTTATCGTTGATATTGTTTATGAATCCTGTCAGGTTTTCGTAATTGTCAAAAGGTTCTCCCACACCCATGACTACAACATTGTCTACTTTTTCCCCTATGTCTCTTGACACTGACAGTGCCTGATCCAGGATCTCTCCCGCTGTCAGATTCCTGATGAGTCCTCCCTCGCAGGATGCACAGAAACTGCACCCCATACGGCACCCGGCCTGTGTGGATATGCATACAGTGTTTCCGTAGCTGTATTTCATAAGAACACTTTCCACGAATTCTCCGTCAGCAAGCCTGAACAGATACTTTCGAGTTCCGTCCTTTTTAGACTCCTGTACAGTTTCAAGCTCCAAAGCTTCAAGGTCTGCTTTCTCTGTCAGTTTTTCTCTGAGTTCTTTGGGAATATTCTTCATTTCTTCAAAACTTCTGACACCCTTATGCATCCATTCAAAAATCTGTTTTGCTCTGAACTTTTTTTCTCCCAGCCCAAGCACAAAATCTTCCAGTTCTTTATATCCAAGGCTCTTGATCTTAACCATGATCTTCCCTCCATACAGAACGGGCGACCTGTCCGGCCGCCCGCTGAATCCTACATTCTGTTAAACTCTTTTGACCATAATTGAAGCATCATGTCCGTTGAGGTTAACTTTTTCTTCGCCTTCTCCCTTTTCAAGAGAAACAGCAAGAGTTTCGTTCATGATGTACTCTTTATATGCAGCCACTGCTTTTTCAACATCTTCGTCTGATGTGTAAACGATCTGAATGTTGTCCATCATTTCGAAGTCGTGAGCTTTTCTCATCTGCTGGATCTTTGAAATAAATTCACGAGCGATACCTTCGTCGATGAGCTCCTGAGTTATAGTTGTGTCTAAGATAGTGAAGAGGTTGTTTTCCATTGATACAACAAAACCTTCTTTTGCACTGATCATAACATCAACAAGATCTCTGCTTACAGATGTTGCTTCGCCGTTGAGTTCAAGAACGATCTCGCCCTTAGCTTCGATCTCTGCAACTACAGCTTTTGCATCAGCTTTAGCTAAAGCTGCGCCAAATGCTTTTACCTTAGCTCCAAGAACAGGACCCGCCGCCTTGAAGTTTGGCTTGAGGCTGAAGTTCATATATTTATCAAGATCTTTTTCAAATACAACGTTCTTAACATTGAGTTCTTCTTTGATAAGATCTGTCATATCAAGGATAAGCTCTTCATATTTACCGTCTACGAGGATCTCTCCGAGAGGCTGTCTTACCTTGATCCTTTCTTTTTCTCTTGCTCCTCTTCCAAGGCCTACCAGAGCTCTTACGAGGTCCATTCTTTCTTCTACATAACTGTCGATGAGAGTTTCATCTGCTTCAGGGTAGAACGCGATATGAACGGATTCTTCGCCGGTGAGCTTTTTGTAGATCTCATCTGAAAGGAATGGTGCAAACGGAGCGATAAGTTTTGCTACTCCTACGAGAACTTCATAAGTTGTATAGTAAACAGATCTCTTATCAGTGTTCATTTCTTCCTGATAGAATCTTCTTCTTGCTCTTCTGATGTACCAGTTTGAAAGATCTTCTGTTACGAATTCCTGGATCTTTCTTGTTGTTCTCATATGATCGTAGCTGTCCATTTCAGCTGTAACTTCTTTTACCAGCTTGTTGTATTTTGAAATGATCCATCTGTCGAGCTCTGATCTTTCAGCATAAGGAACGAAGCAGTCTTCGATCTTCACATCGTCTGTGTTTGAGTAAAGTACGAAGAAGTTGTATACATTCTTAAGTGTTCCGAAGAACTTGCTTTGCACTTCGATAAGGCCGTCTTCGTCAAATTTAGTTGGGCTCCATGCCGGTGATACCTGAAGGAGATACCATCTTGTAGCGTCTGCGCCGTATTTATCGAAGAGTTCAAACGGGCTTACTGTATTTCCTCTGGATTTAGACATCTTCTTTCCTTCTTTATCAAGGATAAGGTCATTTACCAGAACGTTTTTATAAGGTGCTGTTCCTTTGATGAATGCTGAGATAGCAAGAAGTGAATAGAACCATCCTCTTGTCTGGTCTATACCTTCGCAGATGAAGTCTGCAGGGAAAAGTTCTTCGTCAAACTTGTCAGCATTTTCAAATGGGTAATGCTGCTGAGCAAAAGGCATAGCTCCGCTGTCGAACCAGCAGTCTATAACGTCAGTTACTCTTGTCATTGTCTTTCCGCAGTGAGGACATTTGAAATGGATGTCATCCACATAAGGTCTGTGGAGTTCAACTGTTTCATCTATATCTTCGATAGCTTTTTCTACTAATTCAGCTCTTGAGCCAACGGATTCAAGGTGTCCGCATTCGCATCTCCAGATATTGAGAGGTGTTCCCCAGTATCTGCTTCTTGAAATAGCCCAGTCATTGAGGTTTTCAAGCCAGTTTCCGAATCTCTTTTCACCTACGAAATCAGGGAACCAGTTAACTTTATTATTACTTTCGATAAGTACATCCTTGATCTTTGTCATTTCGATGTACCAGCTTGGCTTAGCATAGTAAAGGAGCGGAGTCTGACATCTCCAGCAGTGAGGATAGTTGTGTTCTACCTTTTCTTTTGCAAACAGTTTGTCTTCTGCAGCAAGCCATTTAATGATGTCCACATCACAATCCATTACGAATTTGCCTTCCCATGGAGTTGTTGTATACTGACCGTTTTCAGCAACAGGATTAAGAACTGGAAGTCCGTATCTCTTACCTGTGTTATAGTCGTCTTCCCCGAAAGCAGGAGCTGTATGAACGATACCTGTACCGTCTTCAGTTGTAACATAGTCAGCTGTTGTTACGAAGAAAGCTTTTTTATCAGCTTTTACGAAAGGCATGAGCTGTTCGTAATCCATGTATTCAAGGTCTTTGCCCTTCATTTCTTCCAGGACTTCGTACTCTTCCTTCAGGACTTTTCCTGCAAGAGCTTTTGCAAGATAATAGATGTTTCCGTCAGCATATTTTACCTTGATATAGTCGATGTCCGCACCTACTGTAAGAGCAACGTTTGATGCCAGTGTCCAAGGGGTTGTTGTCCATGCCAGGAAGTATTCGTTTTCAGCATCTGCTTTTTTGAATTTAGCTATTACTGTGTTTGATTTGATTTCTTTATATCCGAGAGCTACTTCGTGAGAAGCAAGTCCGGTTCCGCATCTTGGGCAGTAAGGAAGGATCT
>JAFQKJ010000092.1 GCA_017397005.1 Bacillota bacterium | reverse complement strand
TTCTTTTCCTCTTCAGGCATCAGACATTTTTCTACTATTATATCCGGCGCACCTTTTACTATAGTCCTGCTGCCGGAAGGGAAACGATGTACTGTCCCCATCCATTTTTTTACCGAATCAAAAGGTTCCTCCATTATCCTGGGATATCTTTCTTCCCATTCTGCCTTTAAGAACCCCTTTTTCGAAGCCCCTCTGACAAGAGCGCTTTCCGTCTGACCCATATCATTATTGCACAGTGCCGCATACAGATATACATTATCAGAAACGCTCCACCACTCCTTTACCTGCATCTTATTCTGAGTGATGGTGCCGGTCTTGTCTGAGCAGATCACCGAAGCTGAACCCAAGGTCTCCACAGCGGAAAGTTTCCTTATTATTGCCCTGTTGTCCGCCATCTTCTGTACTCCTATAGCCAGCATTATAGTAACTATCGCCGGCAGTCCCTCCGGTATCGCAGCCACCGCCAGGCTTACTGCAGTCAAAAATATATCCATAGGTGGCATTGCCCTAAGAAGTCCAAATACAAATATAACTCCGCAGACGCACAATGCCGCCAGCCCGAGAGACTGGCCTGTCTTTGCCAGTTTCTGCTGCAGAGGAGTCTGCGGCACTGCTTCTGAAATAAGTATGCCTGCTATCTTCCCAACCTCCGTCTGCATTCCCGTCGCCGTCACTATTCCTTCGCCCCTTCCTGCAGAGACCATAGTTGCGGACCATACCATATTCTTCCTGTCGCCTAAAGGGGTCCCCTCTTCAAACACTGCCGCAGCGTCTTTATGAACTCCGTGAGATTCCCCTGTAAGAGAAGATTCCTCCACAGAAAGCTCTATGGATCGTATAAGCCTGCAGTCAGCAGGTATTATATCGCCTGTTTCTATAATAAGTATATCTCCCGGCACCAACTGTTCTGCCGGTACTTTTACCGCCTTCCCGTTCCGTCTTACCAAAGCTTCGGGGGACAGCATTTCTTTCAGTGCTTCCAAGGCTTTTTCTGCTTTCAATTCCTGAAATACGCCTATTCCTGCATTTAAAAACACTATGGCCATGATTATTGCCGGATCCACGAAATCCGCTGTTCCGTTAAGCCATTCGGTAACAAAAGAGATCACCGCCGCCACTATAAGTATGATCACCATAGGATCGCTGAACTGATATGCCAGTTTCAGAAGTATGGGTTTTTCTTTCTGCTGTTCCAGCCGGTTTTCTCCGTATTTCTCTAACCGTCTTTTTGCCTCCTCCTCAGAAAGCCCGGTATCCATATCTGTCTTCAGAATTTCCTCTGTTTCTCTGATGGTTTTCTCAAAATACATTTTTCTCCTCCTGCCTTCTTGTCCCGTAAATATATCATGGGAAAATATATGACAAGCCCCTTCAAAAAATGCAATAAAAAATACGGCCTTCTCAGACCGTATTTAATAAATTCATATTGATGATCAGCACAAAACCTGTTTGCCAAAGGCTTCTTTATTTTGTTCCGAAGATCCTGTCTCCCGCATCTCCAAGACCCGGCACGATATAAGCATGTTCATTGAGCTTTTCGTCAAGCGCTGCGATATAAATATCCACATCAGGATGATTTTCCTGAACAACTTTAACTCCTTCAGGAGCCGCGATCAGACACATAAGAGAGATCTCTACTCCGCCTTTTTCCTTGATGAAATCGATAGCTGCACTTGCAGAACCACCGGTTGCCAGCATTGGATCAACCACGATGAGCTTTCTCTTATCTATATCTTCAGGAAGCTTGCAGTAATATTCTACAGGTTTCTTTGTTTCAGGATCTCTGTAAAGACCGATGTGTCCTACTTTTGCGTTCGGAACCAGTTCCAGCATTCCGTCTACCATGCCAAGACCGGCTCTGAGAACAGGAACTATACCGAGGTCTTCGCCTTTAAGTCTTTTAAAAGTAGCCTTGCAGATCGGAGTTTCGATCTCCACGTCTTCCAATGGAAGATCTCTTGTAACTTCATATCCCATAAGCAGAGAAATTTCTCTTACCAGTTCTCTGAAATCCTTAACAGAGGTGTTTTTGTCTCTTAAGAAAGAGAGCTTATGCTGAATAAGCGGATGTTCAAATAAATATACTTTACCCATATTTCCCTCCTGTGCCTGTCTGCACTTTTCATTATTTAGTTAAGTTCTATCATCTTATATGTTTTCTTGCCTTTTCTAACAAGGAGCTTACCGTCTTTAAACATTTCTACAGTAACGTTTAACTTAGGATCTCCGATCTTTTCATCTTCGATAGTAAGACCGCCCTGCTGAACTGTTCTCATACCTTCGCTTCTTGAAGGAACCAGGCCTGCTTCTACCAGCATTGTTACAACATTCATGCCTTCGCCTTCGAATTTAGCTTTTTCTATCTGAACTGTAGGAACGTTTTCCATGTTGTTTCCGCCCTTTGCAAAGAGAGCACGAGCAGCTTCCTGAGCCTTCTTAGCTTCTTCTTCGCCGTGAACCAGTGTTGTCACTTCGTAAGCAAGAACTTCTTTCGCCTTGTTGATCTCAGCACCTTCAAGAGCAGCCAGTCTGTTAACTTCTTCCATTGGGAGGAATGTGAGCAGTGAGAGGCAGTTCTTCACATCAGCATCGTCAACATTTCTCCAGTACTGATAGAATTCGTAAGGAGTTGTCTTGTTAGGATCAAGCCACAGAGCACCTTTCTGTGTTTTTCCCATCTTTTTGCCTTCGCTTGTTGTAAGGAGCTTGAATGTCATGCCGTAAGCAGGTTTCTGAGCCTTCTTTCTGATAAGCTCTACGCCGCCTATAATATTTGACCACTGGTCGTCTCCGCCCATCTGCATTTTACAGTCGTATCTCTTGTTGAGTTCATAGAAGTCGTAGCTCTGCATGAGCATGTAATTGAACTCGAGGAATGTGAGACCTTCTTCCATTCTTGATTTATAGCATTCTGCAGAAAGCATTCGGTTAACTGAGAAGTGTTTTCCGATCTCTCTGAGGAATTCGATGTAGTTGAGCTCGGTGAGCCATTCTGCATTGTTTACTGCAATAGCTTTTCCATCGCTGTAATCGATGAATTTTTCAAAAAGCTTAGCAAACTGATCACAGTTGTACTGTACTTCTTCCTTTGTGAGGAATTTTCTCATGTCGGATCTTCCTGAAGGATCTCCGATCATTCCTGTTCCTCCGCCCAGAAGGATAACAGGTGTATGTCCATGCTGCTGCATGTGCATCATTACGATGATCTGAAGGAAGTGGCCTACGTGAAGACTGTCCGCTGTTGGGTCGAAGCCTATATAAAACTTGATTTTTTCATTTGCAAGCAGTTCTCTTATCTCTTCTTCGTGAGTGGTCTGTTTTATAAACCCTCTCTCCATTAAAACATCATATACGTTTCTCATTTTTTCATCTCCGTCAG
>JAFQKJ010000091.1 GCA_017397005.1 Bacillota bacterium | reverse complement strand
TTTGAAAGCAAAGGCCATAAAATAATCCCTTCAGCATCACTGATCCCGGAAAACGATCCTACAGTATTATTCACAACTGCAGGTATGCATCCGCTGGTTCCTTACCTTCTCGGTGAAAAACATCCGGAAGGAACACGTCTTACAGACGTTCAGAAATGCGTTAGAACAGGGGATATAGATGAAGTAGGTGATCTTTCACACTGCACATTCTTTGAAATGCTGGGCAACTGGTCATTAGGCGACTATTTTAAAGAAGAAATGATCCCATGGAGCTACGAGTTCCTTACAAGCGAAGAATACCTTGGTATACCTTCAGATCAGCTGGCTGTATCAGTATTTGAAGGCGATGCTGATGCTCCAAGAGACGAAGAATCAGCACAGCTTTGGATCAAATGCGGCATCAAGCCGGAAAACGTATACTACCTTCCAAAGAAACATAACTGGTGGGGACCTGCAGGTCTCACAGGACCATGCGGACCTGATACAGAAATGTTCATTATCAGAAAAGAAAAATGCAGCCCTGAATGTTCTCCTGCATGCGACTGCGGAGCATTCCTTGAGATCTGGAATGACGTATTCATGGCTTACAATAAAGTTGGAGAAGGACAGTTTGAACCTCTTGAACAGAAGAATGTAGATACAGGTATGGGTCTTGAAAGAGTTCTGTGCATCATGAACGGAAAAGAAAGCGTTTATGATACAGACGTATTTGAAGATGCTATCGCAGTTATCGAAAAGCTCACAGGAAAAGGATTCAAAGACGATCCGGAAACAACAAGAGCATTCAGGATCATCCTCGACCACGTAAGAACAGCTACATTTATGATCGGCGACAGAAAGGGCATCACACCTTCAAACGTTGACCAGGGTTACGTTCTCAGAAGAATAATCAGAAGAGCTGTAAGATACGGAAGAAATATAGAACTTCCTACAGGAACTCTCAAAGACATAGCAGAAGCATTCATCAATAAGTACAAGGATGCATACCCTGAACTTTTAGACAATGCAGATAGAATCAAAGAAGAGCTTCTTAAAGAAGAAAACAAATTCCAAAAGACACTTCAGACAGGTCTTAAGGAATTCGAAAAAGTTGCAGCTAAGGTAACAGACGGAATGATCGACGGCATCACAGTATTCCATCTTTACGACACATATGGATTCCCTCTTGAGATCACAGAGGAAATGGCTAACGAAAAAGGCCTCAAGATCGACAAAGAAGGTTACGAAAAAGCATTTGCTGAACACCAGAGCAAGAGTAAGGCAGGAGCTGAAGGCAAGTTTGCTGCAGGTCTGGCTGACAATCAGGCAGAAACAGTTAAGCTTCATACAGCTACACATCTTCTCCAGGCAGCTCTCCAGAAGGTATTGTGCGATGACAATATCCAGCAGAGAGGCTCCAACATCACTGCTGAAAGACTTAGATTTGACTTCTCATTCCCACGCCCAATGACTAAGGAAGAAGTTAAAGAAGTAGAAGCTCTCGTAAACGAAGTTATCCAGCAGGATCTCCCTGTAATTATGGAAGAAATGCCTCTCTCAGAAGCAAACGAAAGAGGATTCTTCGGAATATTCGACAGCAAATACGGCGAAAGAGTAAAGACATACTCTATCGGAGATTTCTCAAGAGAGATCTGCGGAGGACCGCATGCTGAGCATACAGGAGAATTAGGAACATTCGTTATCAAGAAAGAACAGTCTTCAAGTTCCGGCGTAAGAAGGATCAAAGCTGTCTTAGTGCCAAACGAAAAATAAATCAAGCATAAGCCTGTCTTTGGGACAGGCTTATTTTTAGATATCGAGCCGAATTATCAGAATGGAGAATGATATGAACAGATTGACTGTAAAAGATCATTTGGGATACAGTATAGGATCTATAGGAGATTCGCTGGTATATACTTTTATAGGATCGTTTTTGATGTTCTTCCTGACTACTGTAGCAGGAATAGAACCGGCTGCTGCCGGAGTCATCACTGCGGTGGGAGCGGTCTGGAACGCAGTATTCAATCCTGTTATAGGCTATCTTTCTGATAAAGTATTTACCAGGATGGGAAGAAGAAGGCCTTTGATAATAGGATTTTCCCTGCCGTTGGCGCTGTCTATCTTCCTTCTGTTTACTGACTTGCCTCTGCATGGGGCTGTAAAGGCAATATATTATGGTCTGATGACTATAATGTTCTGGACGACTTATACCGGTTATTATGTGCCTTACTGCGCGTTAGGAGCTGAATATACGAGTGATTATGATGACAGGACAAAACTCAGGCTTTTTGCAGCAGTGTTTAACATTATAGGAACGATTTTCAGCATGGCGCTGCCTACAGTGATGGTAGACACTCTGATGAATAAGGGATTGAGTCTTGACGGGGCATGGTCTGTTGTAGGACTTGTTATGGGTGTGGTTGCAACAACATCTATAATAATAACTTTCTTTGCATCAAAGAAAAAAGATCCTCCTGTTTCAAAGCCTGAAGAGCTGGGATCTGAGAAACTGGATATCAAGAGCCTGTTCATAGAGTATATAGCTATAGCAAGACTGAAGCCGGCGCTGTATTTGATAATAATAAGCATTGCATCTCTCATATGCTCAACATTGATACTTTCTAATATAGTGTATTTCTTTACATATAATCTGGAATTTGAAGCCGGAGAAATTTCGGCATTCCTGGTAACTCGTTCTCTCTTCGGTCTGGCTCTGGTACCTATACTGGGTAAAACTGTAAAGCTGCTGGATAAAAGGGGTGCGGTAATATTCTATTACCTTCTTGGAGCAGCAGGAATGATAATAATGGACGTGCTGAGCATATGGAATATGGCGACAGCTGTTATTTATATGCTGGTGGCGGCAGTATGTACTACTATTTACTGGGATATAGTTCCATCGTTTTACTACGATCTTTGCGATTATGACAAGGCTAAAAACGGCAAGGACAGGCAGGGGATGATAATTTCTTTCCAAGGTCTGGTTCAGGCTATTGCTTCAGGTATGGGAACTTTGCTTTTGGGATTTATCCTGCAGCTTTGCGGATTTAACGGAGAGGCGGCTGTACAGTCAGAGCATACTATGGTATGGATACAGCATACTGCAACCGTGATCCCGGTGCTGATGCTTATGCTGGCAGCATTCATGGTGTACAAATATCCTATAAGCAGAAAGATGCATGCAGAGCTTCTGGAAGAGATAGCACAGCACGAAGCTGCACAAAAATAAGATCAAAAGGAATAGCGTTTAAGAGAAAGCTGTTTTGCGCAGCTTTCTTTTTTTGCACTTTTTTGCACCGCCGGAAATATGATGTTATACGGTGTAAAACCAATACGGACAAATTGGAGGGATCGTATGTATAGAACAGTTGTTATAGGCGGCGGATGGGCCGGCTGCAGCGCAGCAATAAGTGCAAAAAAAGCGGGATCAGAAGTTATCATAATAGAAAAAACGGATATGCTGATGGGGCTGGGAAACGTGGGCGGCATAATGCGAAATAACGGAAGGTTCACAGCGGCAGAGGAGAACATAGCTCTGGGAGCATCTGAAGTATTTGAACTGACCGACAGCTTATCTAGACACGTTAACATAGATTTTCCGGGGCACAAACATGCCAGTCTTTATGATGTGACAAAGATAGAGGCTCATATGAGAAGGCTTTTAAAGGATATGGGCATAGAAGTAAGATTGATGAGCAGGGCTGTGGATGTGGTCATGAAAGGCGCAAGCTTAGAGAAGATCCTTCTAGCAGATGAAACTGAGATCGAGGGGGACGTTTTCATGGAAGGCACAGGCTCTACCGGACCCATGGGGAACTGTCTTGAATACGGCAACGGATGTTCTATGTGTATATTAAGGTGTCCTGCTTTTGGCCCCAGAGTGAGCATTTCTCAGCGAGCAGGTGTGCCGGACATAATGGGCCGCAGAAAGGACGGGGGATTCGGCGCTTTCAGCGGCTCCTGCAAGCTGGATAAAAACACTCTAAGTAACGAAATAAGGGAGACTTTGGATCGTGAGGGCGTGGCAATAGTTCCGCTTCCGCCGGAGTGTATCAACCGAGGCAAGCTGGATATGAAAGTATGTCAGCAGTATGCATTAAATGAATTTGCAGAGAATATCGTACTTCTTGATACGGGTCACGCAAAACTGATGACACCTTTTTTTCCATTAGAGCAGCTTAGAAAAGTCAAGGGTTTTGAAAACGCTAAATATGTAGATCCTTATGCCGGAGGAAAGGGGAACTCTATAAGATATTTATCTGTAGCAGAGCGAAATGATTCTATGAAGGTAAAAGGCATTGACAATCTGCTTTGTGCAGGAGAGAAGTCAGGGCTGTTTGTGGGGCATACGGAAGCAATTACTACCGGATCTTTGGCAGGTCATAACTGCGCAAGGTATCTTAAAGGATTAAAACCATTGGAACTTCCGGTAAATCTTGTGACTGGTGATCTGATATCATATGCAAATGAAAAGATAAAAACAGAGGAAGGTATGAAGACCAGATACACCTTTGCAGGAGCGGAATTCTTTGCTCGAATGAAGGAAAGAGAGTTTTACACTGTGGATAAGAAGGAAATAAGAAGGAGAGTGGAAAGGATGGATTTGTACGGGATATACGATCAGAAAATAATATAAATAAATCATAAAATTTTATGGACTTTGATCGCCTGCAGACGTACAATATAAGTTAGGGCTGAATCAGCTAAACATTTTCATTGATTTAATATAAAACCACGTAGAAAAGGAAGTATAATAGAAATGAATCTTGATGAAGTAAGCATGATAGTACAATTCTTTGGCGGTTTAGGAATGTTCCTGTACGGAATGAAAATGATGTCTGCGGGCATGCAGAAGTTTGCTGGTGATAAAATGCAGCATATGATGGGAGTGCTGACGAACCGCAGGTTTATGGGAGTTCTTGTAGGCGGGTTCATAACCATGATAATACAGAGTTCAGGGGCAACCAGCGTTATGGCCATAGGTATGGTAAATGCGGGTATTATGAACCTGACACAATCTGTAGGTGTAATAATGGGTGCCAATGTAGGTACCACTGCGACGGCATGGATCGTATCCGCTACTCAGCTAGGCGATACATTTGCTGTAATGAAGCCGTCATTCTTCGCACCTATACTTATAGGTATTGGCGCTATTTTGGTAATGTTCGGCAAGAGCCATAAGAAGAACATTACAGGGGAGCTGCTCATTGCCATAGGCGTACTTTTTGTTGGACTGACATGGATGTCAGATGCGGTAAAACCTTATCAAGATTCTGAAATATTTGTAAAAGCCATAACAATGCTTGGCGCAAATCCGTTCCTTGGTATTATGGTGGGATTTGTAGTTACATTCCTCATGCAGAGTTCTTCTGCATCTATCGGGGTGCTTCAGTCATTGGCAATGAACGGCATGATAACTGCAAACATTGCTGTATATATTTGTCTGGGAGCCTGCATAGGTTCATGTACTACTGCACTTATATCCAGTATAGGATCCACTAAAAACGGCAAGAGAGTTGCTGTTATAAATCTGCTGTTTAACTGTATTGGGGTAGTGATTTTCGGTACTATCATGTCTATAGTGTTTATGGCTGTGCCAAGCCTGCCTTGGATGACAGTTGATGCAGTAAAGATAGCTATTTTCCACTCATCATTTAAAATAATCAATACTGTATTCCTGTTCCCTATGGGTAATATACTGGTTAAACTGGCTTGCAAAATCGTTAAGGACAAACCGGAAGGAGAATATGAGGAAGAGGATGAACTTGTGCTTCATCTTGATGACAGGTTCTTAAAATCGCCGTCATTTGCTATAGAAATGGTAACGAAAGAAATCGCTGAAATGGGAAAACTTGCAGGAACAAATCTCAGAGCAGCTATGAAGGCCCTCATATTCAATGATTACGAAAAGCTGGATGATATTTTCCTGCTGGAAAAGAAGATAAACAGATATCAAAAACAGCTCACTTCTTATATGGTGAAGATCAATGGACTGGAATTGAATGAACACCAGAATACAGCCGTAAAAAATCTTCTTTATGCCATAAACGATATAGAACGTGTGGGAGACCATGCGGAAAATATAGCAGAGTATGCGCAGAATATGAAACGAGACGGCATAGTTTTCTCCGATATGGCTAAAGATGAACTTGTAATAATGAACGGCAAAGTAATGCAGAATTACGACTGGGCTATAGAGGCTATTCAGACCGGCAACAAGCTTTTACATGAAAAAATAACAGCATACGAAGAACAGGTAGATGCTATGGAACTTGAACTCAGAGACAGACATATCCTCAGACTCTCGAGAAATGAATGCAGGATGGAAAGCGGAGTTATTTTCCTGGATATCATCAGCAATCTGGAAAGAGTATCCGACCATGCGATGAATCTGGTTGAGTACGTTCAGGAAAACGAATAATATATCAAGCCTTTGTTTTCTTATAAAAGGAGATAAAATGAGATTAAACAAATATATCGCGTCAGCAGGACTCTGCTCAAGAAGAAAAGCGGACGAACTGATAGGCGAAGGAAAAGTAAAAGTAAACGGTCTTGAAGTTACGGAATTTGGACTGCAGATAAATGAAGGAGATGTAGTTGAAGTTGACGGTAAAGTCATTAAGCTTTCTACCAAGCCTCCTATGTATATAATGCTCAATAAACCTGTAGGATTTGTGACCACTGCAAATGATGATGTAGGAAGACCTACAGTCTTTGATCTGCTTGAAGATATAGACGAAAGACTGTTTCCGGTAGGAAGGCTTGACTACAATACTTCAGGGCTTTTGATCCTTACAAATGACGGAGATTTCTCAAATCTCATGATGCACCCTAAGAATAAGGTGTATAAAACATACGTTGTAAAGGTAAAGGGAACCTTGAGCCATTATAAAGCAAATATCCTAAGAAGCGGAGTTATCATAGATGGAGTAAAAACAGCGCCTGCTATAGTAGAACTTATCAAGCAGAGCAGCAGCTCAACTGTTTTGGAGATTAAGATCCACGAAGGAAGAAACCGTCAGATAAGAAAGATGTGTGAAGCCTTGGGACACCCTGTTATTGAACTTCACAGGGCAGCTATAGGAGATCTTACTTTAGGTCATCTTAAAGTGGGCCATTATAAAAAGATAAATCCGTCTGACATTCAGGCTCTCATAAATAAAGCGACAAAGCCTGATAAAAAATCCAAGACTGCAAACGGCGGAGGCCGCGGAAGAGAAAAGAGGTAGGAGAGTATTATTACGAAAGCAATACTTATGATATATCTGCTGCTGAACCTGATCGGGTTTATCCTGTGTTTCAAGGATAAAAGAGCAGCGATAAAGGAAAGATGGAGGGTTCCGGAAAAGACATTCTTTCTTTTGGGACTGTTCTGGGGAGCAGCAGGAATATACATTGCTATGCTCCTGTTCAGACACAAAACAAAACACTGGTATTTTAAGTACGGGATGCCTGTGCTGGTCATAGTAAATATAGTTACATTATATAAAATAACAGAACTGATCGGAGGAACGATGATATGAAACTTGGTATGGTAGGATTGCCTAACGTAGGCAAAAGTACTCTTTTTAATGCAATAACAAAAGCAGGAGCGCAGGCAGAAAACTATCCTTTCTGTACTATCGAGCCTAATGTAGGCGTTGTTCAGGTGCCTGACGAAAGACTTAAGGTCCTCCACGAAATGTATAATTCAAAAAGAACTATCTATACAACCATTGAATTTTATGACATCGCAGGTCTTGTAAAAGGCGCGTCAAAAGGCGAAGGTCTTGGGAATCAGTTCCTTTCACACATCAGAGAAGTTGAAGCCATCGTTCACGTTGTAAGATGCTTCGAAGATGAAAACGTAGTTCACGTAGACGGAAAGATCGGACCTCTTAAAGATATCGAAACTATCAACCTCGAACTCATTATTTCTGACCTTGAACTTGTGGAAAGAAGGATCCAGAAAACTACAAAGAACCTCAAAGGAGATAAAGGCCTTCAGGCAGAACTCGATATTTTAAATAAAGTAAAAGAAACTTTGGAACAGGGACTTTCTGCAAGAACAATGGAACTCACAGAAGAAGAAAGAGCATTTGTTAAATCATTATGTCTCCTTTCATTCAAACCTGTTATATATGCTGCAAACGTTTCTGAAGAAGAAGCTTCCGGCGAAGTTGACAATCCTCTCGTAAACGAAGTAAAGGAATTTGCTGCTACAGAAAATTCAGAAGTGGCTGTTATCTGTGCAAAACTGGAAGCAGAACTTACTGAACTTGACGAAGAAGAAAAGGAAGTATTCCTTGAAGAACTTGGCATCACAGAATCCGGTCTGGACAAACTTATAAAAGCTTCATACAGCCTTCTTGACCTTATTTCTTTCCTTACAGCAGGGGAACCTGAAGTAAGAGCATGGACTATCAAAAAAGGAACAAAGGCTCCGGGCGCAGCCGGAAAGATCCATTCAGACTTCGAAAGAGGCTTTATCAGAGCGGAAACTGTTGCTTATGACGATCTTATCGAATGCGGCAGCATTGCAGCGGCTAAGGAAAAAGGTCTTGTAAGATCTGAAGGTAAAGAATACGTAGTAAAAGACGGAGACGTTATCCTCTTCAGATTCAACGTATAAAGGCCGATAAAACAGCAAGACAGACGAAAAAACAACGTCGGGTGTTCATGAATGAACCTCCGACGTTTTTGTATGAAATAAACTATATAAAACCAACTGATGATATCATTGAGAGTCGGGAAGTTTGTCTTTTGGTTTTCCGACTTCATCTTTCATTCCGACGAGGATACCTGCAATTACGACCACACATCCTATGACCTGAAGACCGGAGATGACTTCTCCGTAGAAGAAGGCCAGAACTACACCTATGATAGGACAGGTGTTATAGAAAAGACCTGTTATAGAAGCATCGATCTTGCTTACAGCGATGGTCCACATAAGATTTCCAACACCAAGGCATATAAATCCTGCATAGGCAGCTCCAAGCCAAGCCATAGCAGTGGCATCAGGAAAACCTGTTACAAATGCTATTTCTCCTGCCATGAGGGGAATGGATAAAAGGCTTCCTGTCCCCATGACATATGCAGTTATGATGATAGGGTCTGCATCAGGATCTTTTCTTTTCATGAAAACGCTGTAAACTGTCCAGGTGAGAGGAGCTGTGGCAACTATAAGTATGCCTAAAAGTGTAGTGTTTTCATCTATCAAAGTGCCTCCGAGACAGGTTATAACTATACCTAATGTTGCAGTAACTGCACCTAAACCTTTCCACAATGTAAGCTTTTCAGAAAGGAAGAGAACTCCGCCAATGAGCATTGATACAGGCATCGTAGCCTGAAGTATAGAGGAGACGTTGGCTGAACACCACTGCATGCCGTATGTCATGAGCATAGTATTGAGAACGAAAGCCATCATTCCGTAAAACATAGCTCTTTTAGTTATCATATTTTTAAATTTCAGCCCTCTTTTAAGAGCAAAAGGCAGGACAAGAAGGAAACCTGTGAAACCTCTCAGCCATGCGAAAGTAATAGGGCCGAAACTGTTTATGCCTGCTTTTGTAGCTATTGGGACTGTTGCCCAGACGATTATGCATAGTATCAAGGCTCCGTAATATGGAAGGATACCTTTATTTTTCGCGCCGAGCGTTACGGAATTGCTCATATATTTTTCTCCTTTATTATTGTTTAAATAATCGCTATAAAAGTAATTTATACCAAAAAACATTTGCAGTAAAGATAAAAAAGAAAAATATATATGAACAAAATAAATATCAGATATGAAAAAAACTTAGATTTTCCTGTTTTTATTCTTAAGTTTTTATGATAGAATATCGAAGATAAATCAATAATTACAATAATTCAGGAGGTAAATATTATGAAGTGGACATGCACAGTTTGTGGTTATACACACGAAGGACCTGAAGCGCCGGCACAGTGCCCACAGTGTAAGGTTCCTGCAGAAAAATTTGCTAAAGTTGAAGGCAGTATCGAATGGGCTGACCAGCATGTTGTTGGAGTAGCACAGGGTGTTGATCCTGAGATCATTCAGGGCCTTAGAGATAACTATATGGGAGAATGCACAGAAGTAGGTATGTACCTTGTTATGGCTAGAGTAGCTCACAGAGAAGGTTATCCGGAAATCGGTCTCTACTGGGAAAAAGCTGCATGGGAAGAAGCAGAACATGCTGCAAAATTTGCTGAACTTTTAGGCGAAGTAGTAACAGATTCAACAAAGAAAAACCTCGAAATGAGAGTTGACGCTGAAGCTGGCGCTTGCGCAGGCAAAAAAGCTCTTGCTACATTAGCAAAACAGCAGAACCTTGACGCTATCCATGACACAGTTCATGAAATGGCTAAGGACGAAGCAAGACACGGCAAAGCATTCGAAGGACTCCTTAAGAGATATTTTGGTTAAAATACAAAATATGCTAATCAAAGGAGCGGCACTGCCGCTCCTTATATGATATAAATAAAAACTTAAGAATAAGGAGGAAA
>JAFQKJ010000090.1 GCA_017397005.1 Bacillota bacterium | reverse complement strand
CTATATATCTGAGTCTTTCAAGATCGTCAGAGAAGTATTTTATCTTGATATCAGCCATTTCAATATCCTCCTACTAACAAAAAAGGGGCGCAAAACGCCCCCGCCTATCCACAGATAAGTTCTTTAAGATCAACTACGTTTCTTCCTGTAGCGGAAGCTGAGTAGTTGTTCATATTTGTAAATTCGTTTATTACCTTTTCCACTTCTTCCATGGTCACAGAAGAGATTTTGTCCAGAGTTTCCTCCGGTGTATAGATCTTGCCTAAAAGAAGCTGGCTCTTGCCGTTAGACGCCATCTTGCCCGATACGTTTTCAAGACTGAAAGTATAGCTGCTCTTGAGCTGTTCCTTTGCAGCATTGAATTCATCCTCTGTGATACCTTTATCTTTAAGAAGCTCAAGTTCGTTTCTGATAAGCCTGATTGTTTCAGGAAGTTTATCCTGACCTACACCGGCATAAATAGTGAAGCAGCCGTCATTTGTATAAGAACTGAGATATGAGTATACAGAATACGCCATACCTTTTTCTTCCCTGATGCTCTGGAAAAGTCTTGAGCTCATGCTTCCGCCGAGGATACCGCACACGATGTGTCTTGCATAATGAAGATCATCGTCAAGCTTAGCTCCTCTTACACCCATGCAGATGTGAGCCTGTTCGATATCTCTTTCTTTATAGATAAATTTAGGCTCATATTTGTCAGGATAAATAACCTTCTTCTGTTCTTTCTTGCTGAGCTGTTTGAAATGTTTTTCAAAGGTATTCAGGATCTCTTCTTCATCAAAGTTTCCTGTTACCGAAATGAGCACATTTCCCATAGTGTAGTTTTCGTCTACATATTTTCTCAGATCATCAGGTGTGAAGGATGCAAGGATCTCTTTTGTGCCGAGGATCTCAGTTCCGAGAGGATGATCATTGAACAGCGCTTCATAGAATGTATCGCTGACATCATCTTCAGGAGAATCATCGTGCATGTTTATCTCTTCGTAAACAACCTGTTTTTCTCTTTCCATTTCTACTTCATCGTAGCTTGAATGGAAGAAAATATCCAGAAGCACTTCTACAGCTTTTCCGATATTTGAATCTAAAGTCTTAACATAATAGCAGGTAGCCTCTTTGCCTGTGAAAGCATTGATCTGCCCTCCTATCCTGTCTATATCTTCCGCGATCTGCTTAGCGTTTCTTGAAGGTGTCCCCTTAAAAGTCATATGCTCAATAAAATGGGAAATACCGAAGTTTTTCCCATTCTCATTGACTGAACCTGCTTTGACCCAAACACCAACGCAAGTTGATTTTACATATGGTATTTTTTCTAAAACGACCTGAGCGCCGCAGTCCAATTTTACAGTTTTGATCATAAAGTCTCCTATTTGCCAGGCTTTGGAACTAAATCTTTGTGTGAAAGATTAATTCTGTTCTGGTTGTCGATTTCCATAACCTTAACTTCGATATGATCGCCGACTTTAAGAACGTCTTCAACCTTAGCAACTCTTTCGTGTGAGATCTTAGAAATGTGAAGCAGACCTTCCTTGCCAGGAAGAACTTCTACGAATGCGCCGAATGCCATTAATCTTGTAACAACACCGTCGTAAACTTCTCCAACTTCTACGTCTTTAACGATTTTATTCACTTCTGCAAGACCTGCATCGCATGTAGCCTTGTCTTTACCTGCAACATATACAGTACCGTCATCCTGAATGTCGATCTTAACGCCTGTCTTGTCGATAATGCCGTTGATAACTTTTCCGCCAGGGCCGATAAGTTCTCTGATCTTATCAGGATGTATTTTAATAGTTTCGATCCTTGGAGCGTTTTTATTCACTTCAGGACGTGGTTTATCAAGAACTTCCATCATCTTGCCCATGATGAACATTCTGCCTTCTCTTGCCTGAGCTATAGCTGTTTTGAGGATCTCTCTGTCGATACCGTGGATCTTGATATCCATCTGGATAGCTGTGATACCCTTTTCTGTACCTGCAACCTTGAAGTCCATGTCGCCGAGGAAGTCTTCCATACCCTGAATGTCAGATAAGATAGCTACTTTGTCTTCTGATTTGATAAGACCCATAGCGATACCTGCAACAGGAGCTTTGATAGGAACGCCTGCATCCATAAGAGCCAGTGTGCTGCCGCATACTGAAGCCTGTGATGTACTTCCGTTTGATGATAATACTTCTGATACCAGTCTGATTGTATATGGGAAATCATCTTCTGAAGGAATTACAGGAACGAGAGCTCTTTCAGCAAGAGCGCCGTGACCGATCTCACGTCTTCCAGGGCCTCTCATTGGCTTTGGTTCGCCAACGCTGTAGCCTGGGAAGTTATAGTGATGGATATATCTCTTTTCTGTATCTTCTGAAATTCCGTCAAGAGTCTGAGATTCGCTGAGTGTTCCCAGTGTGCAGACTGTCATTACCTGAGTCTGTCCTCTTGTGAATAAACCTGTTCCGTGTGTCTTAGGAAGAACGCCTGTTTCACACCAGATAGGTCTGATCTCTGTTGTTTTTCTGTTGTCAGGACGAACGCCTTCATTGAGGATCCTGTTTCTGACCATTTCTTTTCTAAGTTTATAGAGAACTGCATCTATGTCTTTTTTGCCTTCAGGATATTTTTCTGCAAAGTATTCAAATGTTTCAGCATCTACTTTGTCCATGTTTTCAAGTCTTTCAACCTTGTCCGGTGTGTAGATGGCAGCCATCATTTTTTCTGATGCGAATTCTTTAACGTCTGCTTCAAGTTCTTCAGGGATCACGTGAATGTTAGGAACTTTCTTTGTTTTTCCAACTTTTGCCTGAATATCTTCGATGAAAGCAACGATCTTCTTGATCTCTTCATGAGCGAGCATTATAGCTTCCAGCATATCATCTTCTGAAATTTCCTGAGCACCTGCTTCTACCATCATGATAGCATCTTTTGTTCCTGATACTACGAGGTGAAGTGTGCTCTTTTCTCTCTGTTCGAGAGTTGGGTTAACGATGAATTCATCATCAACTCTTCCGATAAGAACGGAACCTGTAGGTCCTTCAAAAGGAATGTCTGAAATTGAAAGAGCTACTGATGAGCCGATCATAGCAACGATTTCTGAAGGGCAGTCGAAATCAGCGCTCATTACTGTAGCAACTACCTGTACATCGTTGTAATATCCTTTAGGGAAAAGCGGTCTGATAGGTCTGTCCATAAGTCTTGAACTTAAGATAGCCTTTTCTGACGCTTTGCCTTCTCTTTTGATGAATCCGCCAGGGATCTTTCCTGCAGCATACATTTTTTCTTCATATTCACATGTAAGTGGGAAGAAATCGATGTCTGCTTTAGGTTCTGCTGATGCTGTAGCTGTGATAAGACATACTGTGTCGCCGTATCTTACCATAGCTGAACCGTTACATAACTGTGCAACTTTGCCTGTTTCAACTCTGAGGGTCCTTCCCGCGAGTTCCAGTTCGAATGTGTTGAAATCTACCATTTTTACCTCCTGCTGTTTCTATAAAAGCCGGATTCTGGCTTGACAATTTAACTCATTACCATGATTTGACATAATAAGCTAAATTTTCAAGCCCGATAACTATCCCGCTTTTATGTTCATAAAGCGGGGTCAAATATAACCCCGCTTTAAAACAATTACAATTATTTTCTAAGACCAAGACGAGCGATAAGGCTTCTGTATCTTTCGATGTCCTTAGATTTTAAATAGTTGAGAAGATTTCTTCTCTGACCTACCATTTTGAGCAGACCTCTTCTTGAGTGATGGTCCTTTTTGTGAACTTTAAGGTGTTCATTTAAGTGGTTGATTCTGTTTGTTAAGATAGCAACCTGTACTTCTGGGGAACCTGTGTCGCCTTCGTGTGTCTGAAACTCAGAAATGATGATAGCTTTTTTTTCTTTTTCCATTGTAATTCTCCTTTTCTATATATTACCGTCTTGCCGAGTAATACGTCGGAGTTGTCGTAAAACGCAGCGAGCGGCTTCATACCGAGTTATTTTACCATATTATAGCTATGGTGTAAAGCCTTTTATGCTTCTTCTTCATGATATTCTCTTGCTGCTTTGCAGTCATTCTGGATCTGCTCAGCAAGGGCATCCACACTTGGGAATTTCATCTCATCTCTGAGTTTTTTAATGAACTCCACTTTGATCTCTCTGCCGTAAATATCATGGTTAAAATCAAAGATATGAGTTTCAATAACCCTTTTGTTATCTCCTATGGTTGGCTTGATACCAACATTTGTGATGCCTTCATACTGCTTAAAGTTGTAATTGCATCTTGTGATGTATACTCCGTTTGAAGGTGTTACCATGTTTTCGTCGATCATGATGTTTGATGTAGGGAATCCGATAGTTCTGCCTATCATATTTCCCCTTACAACTTCTCCGCCGATAGAATAATTTCTTCCAAGCATAAGTCTGCATTCATCGACTCTGCCCTCTTTTATGAGTTCCCTTATAAGTGTGCTGCTTACGATCTGACCCTTTACTCTTACAGGATCCATTACGTGAAGGCTGAAGCCTCTTCTTCTGCCCACTTTCATAAGAAGATCTGTGTCTCCCTGAGCTTTATATCCGAATCTGTAGTTGAATCCGCAGTAAAGCTCTTTCATCTTGAGCTTGTCCATAAGGATATTCTGGATGAAGTCCTCAGCTTCCATATGATTTATATTGTAATCAAAATCTATTGAAAACAGATAATTTATACCAAGATTTCTGAGCATTTCCACTTTTTCGTCATGATACATAATGTTCTTAACGACCTTTTTCCCTGCGATCACATTCTTAGGATGATTGTTGAATGTGAAAACAGCGCTCTTTATTCCTGATATCTTTGCGCTTTTAACGGTCCTTCTGATAAGTTCCTGATGACCCACATGGATGCCGTCAAAATTACCTAAGGCAACTACAGTATCTTTTATATTTTTAATATCATCTAAGGATCTGAATATTTTCATTATTCCTTCCTCCGTTAGAAATCTCTGAAAAACACCTTGTGAGGCACAAGTTTTTTCGTTTTAGTGTTTATATATGCCATAGCGATAAATTCATCACCGTTATATACTCTGTAGAAATCCGCATCTCTGCTGAAATCTATCTTTATCTCAGAAAGTTTTAGATGACCTCCGTTAACGAACCATTTAGTCTGTTTTGCATCTAAAACCACTTTTCTGTAACTGTCTATCGGATAATCGACAGGCCTAAACAGTTCTTCTTTAGGAAGACCTTTTTCAAGATGGGCCTCTATTTCTTCAAAAGTGACAGTATTTTCTATTGAGAACCTGCCGCTGGCAGTTCTTGCCAGAAAACTCATTGCCGCACCGCAGCCCAGTTTTTCTCCCATCTCCGTGCAGATAGTCCTTACATATGTACCTTTTGAACATTCCACATCAAAAAGGATCTTTTTGCCTTCTATACGAATGATCTTTAGTTCTTTAATAGTGATCTTTCTTGCCTTGACTTCGACTTCTTCGCCGTTTCTTGCATATTCATACAGACGCTTTCCGCCGATCCTGACAGCCGAATACATAGGAGGAGTCTGCATTATCTCCCCTCTATATTCTTTTTCAAAAGCGTAAACATCGTTTACGTTATAACTGACATCGTCTTTCTGTTCTATCACTTCGCCCCAGATATCACCTGTATCCGTGGTCATACCCAGCAAAAGCTCACATCTGTATTTTTTAAAATCATTGTCCAGATATTCAGTTATCTTTGTTGCTGCCCCTATCCCTATAGGAAGCACTCCAACAGCCATAGGATCAAGAGTGCCGGTATGTCCGGTCTTCTTTTCACCAAGTATCCTCCTCAAGACCTTAACTACATCATGTGAAGTCATACCAGTAGGCTTTAATATATTTAAAAATCCATCCATTAACTTCTGCTCTTTCTGTCTTCAAAAAGTTTTGATATTTCAGGATATATTGCTTTTTTTACATCCTCGATCCCGCCAAGTATCGTACATCCTGCAGCTTTTGCATGGCCTCCGCCTCCGAATTTTGCGGAAAGCTCACCTACATTAAGATCATATTTTGATCTGAATCCCAGCTTCATAACTCCCGGCGCAGTCTCTTTTGCAAAGGCGGAAACTTCTACAGTATCTATATCTCTTAAAAGCTCTACTATTCCGTCACTGTCCTGTATTTCAGCACCAGTTCTTTTAAACATGTCCTGATCTGCAAACGCAATGGCAAATCTGTCATTTTCCAGAAACTCAACAGTTCTTAATATCTCTCCCTGAAGGATATATTTTAATTTTCTTACACTCTGATAAACATTGACGCTTATAGTATTAAGATCGATACCTTTATCGATAAGCTCAGCTGCTATCCTGTGAGTTTCGGATGTAGTAGAAGAATACTGGAACTGACCGGTGTCTGTAACTATAGCCACATAAAGAGCTTCTGCGGTTTTTTCATCTATGTTCCATCCTGCAGTTTCTATAAGACGATATACTATCTCACCTGCTGCAGCCGCATCACCTTCAACATAGTTGAAATCAGCATAACCGTTGTTAGTCATGTGGTGGTCTATATTTACAGTTTTTCTGCCTTTTTTATAACATAAGGCTCTGTTTTCAAATCTTCCTTCATCGCTGCAGTCGACCGCCACTGCCAGATCATATTCATCAAGAAGATCTTCTTCTCTTTTAATAAAACTTTCATATTCAAGAAATTTTATATTGTTCGGAAGTTCCTCTCCGGTAAATACATGAGCCGTCTTTCCCATGCCTTCCATTACTCTGCAAAGGGCTGCGGCAGAACCTGCCGCGTCCCCGTCTGTTATAACATGAGTGAGAAAAAGCAAACTGTCAGCGCTTTCCATGATCTTAGCTATCTCGCTAAGAGAATTATTCTTCATTTACATCATCTCCGCTTTTCTTTGCATCCTTGTTCAGATCGTCGATGAGCTTTGAAATATGCATACCGTATTCCAATGTGGTATCTATTTTAAAAGTAAGTTCAGGGACGTGTCTGATCTTGACTGCTTTCCCGATGTTGTTGCGAATAAAGCCTGCTGCTCTTTTTAAAGCCGCAAGAGTAGCTTTTTTCTCTTCTTCAGTCCCCATGATGGAAAGGTATACTGTAGCATAACTGCCGTCAGATGTTACATCAACAGCTGTAACACTTGTTATAGGGCTGATGTCCGGATCCTTAAGATCCCCTCTCATCATCATGGTGCTTATAATTTTACGGATCTCTTCTCCGAGACGTCCGCTTCTGTAGTTTTTCTGCATTATCTGAAATCCTGCTTTCTTTCTATCTCTTCCATAGCGAATGCTTCGATAATGTCTCCTTCTTTGATATCGTTGTAGCTTTCAATTCCGATACCGCACTCATAACCCTGAGATACTTCTTTAGCATCATCCTTGAATCTCTTGAGTGAAGATATCTTGCCTTCATGAATAACGATACCGTCTCTTACGAGCCTTATCTGAGCATTTCTCTGTACTTTACCGTCAAGAACATAAGCACCGCCGATAGTACCAACACCAGGTACTCTGAATGTAGCTCTTATTTCTATTCTGCCAAGAACTACTTCTCTGTATTCAGGATCCAGCATACCTATCATAGCAGCTTTGATGTCTGCGATAGCTTCGTAAATTATCCTGTATGTGTGGATCTCTATGCCTTCACGTTCAGCCATGCTGATGATATTTGCAGGCGGTCTTACGTTAAATCCTATGATGATAGCATTTGATGCTGTCGCAAGAAGGATATCTGATTCTGTAACAGTACCAACACCTGAATATACTACTTTTACCTGTACTTCTTCATTTGAAAGTTTTGTAAGTGACTCTGTAACTGCACCCACAGAACCCATAACATCGGCCTTAACGATGATGTTAAGTTCTTTTGTATCGCCCTTCTGGATCTGGTTGAACAGATCTTCAAGAGAAACTCTTGTCTTTTCTTTGATAGTTTCTTCTCTGAGCTTGTTGAGTCTGTTTGTTGCTATAGTCTTAGCTGCTTTTTCATCTCTAACTACATCAACTGAATCTCCTGCTTCAGGAACATCCTGGAGACCAAGGATCTCAACAGCTGTTGACGGACCGGCCTTCTTGATAGCTTCACCCTTCCAGTTTGTCATAGCTCTTACTCTTCCGCTGCAAACGCCGGCAACGATAGGCTGACCTATCTGAAGTGTACCATTCTGTACAATAACTGTAGCAACAGGGCCCTTAGCCTTGTCAAGTCTTGCTTCTACTACAGTACCTTTTGCAACTCTGTCAGGATTTGCTTTGAGTTCAAGCATGTCTGCCTGAAGCAGTACCATTTCGAGAAGATTGTCGATACCGATCTTTGATTTAGCTGAAACAGGAACACTGATGGTTTCTCCACCGTAATCTTCAACGAGGATCTCGTGGAGCATAAGGTCCTGTTTAACTTTTTCAACGTTTGCATCCGGTTTATCTATTTTATTGATAGCAACTATGATAGGAACACCTGCAGCTTTAGCATGGCTTATAGCTTCTATAGTCTGAGGTTTAACACTGTCATCTGCCGCTACTACGAGGATAGCGATGTCAGTTACCTGAGCACCTCTTGCTCTCATAGCTGTGAATGCTTCGTGGCCCGGTGTATCGAGACAAACTATCTTCTGTCCGTTTGAATATACTTCTGAAGCACCTATATGCTGTGTGATACCTCCAGCTTCATTAGCAGTGATATTTGTACTTCTGATGGCATCAAGAAGTGATGTTTTACCATGGTCAACGTGACCCATAACTGCAATGATAGGTGATCTTGGCTGAAGTTCGTCTTCTCTGTCTTCCCTTGTATCGATGCCTTCCTCAACCACTTCTTCTTCGATATTTCCGATAGTGACTTCAACTCCTAATTCATCTGCGAGAAGGAGCACTGCGTCTTCATCGATATTCTGATTTATTGTAGCCATGATACCCATCTGCATGAGTTTCATGATTATCTCTGAAGTTGAACGGTCAACTTCTTCAGCAAAACCTTTAACTGTGATAGGAACGTTGATAACGATTTGAGTTGGATCGTAAACTTCTTCTTCTACTTTCTCAGCCTTATGCTTTTTCTGAGGCTTTTTATGCTGCGGCTGTGAAAGATCTCTTAATCCGTTCTTTCCGCCAAATGCAGGTTTGCCGTGACCCTTCTGTCTGTTTCTATCCTTATCTTTTTCTTTTTCCTTTTCTTTTTCACGTTCTTTTGCTCTGTCTGAACCCGGTTTTTTAAGCATAGGTTCTTCTATAGACTTAGAACGGGACTGCTGCTGTCGCTGCTGAGGAGGTCTTTTATTGTACTGTTCATCTCCGCTTTCGAACTTAGGTCCTCTTGGTCCTCCGTGTCCGTCTTTATCTCTTGGAGGTCTCTGACCATCTCTGTCTCTAGGAGGCCTCTGACCGTCAAATCTTCTTTCTCCGTCTCTCTGAGGTCTCTGGCCGTCTCTGTCTCTAGGAGGTCTTTGACCGTCAAATCTTCTTTCTCCATCCCTCTGAGGTCTCTGG
>JAFQKJ010000089.1 GCA_017397005.1 Bacillota bacterium | reverse complement strand
CACATCCGTGAGTGGATACCAAGATGGTTTTATCCTTATTTGAAGGATCCTTTAACAGATCCTGCCAAAATGCTCCCGTTCTTTTGATCACATCTTCAAAACTTTCTCCGCCTTTCGGCACTCTGTAAAGCTGTGGGGCCTCAAAGAAATATGAAAAATGCGGATCCGGCACCGTATGGCCGTAAGCACCGTAGGATAATCCTTCATACTCCCCAAAGCTGATCTCCTGTATTCGTTCATCTTTGATTATTTCTATTTTTCTTTCTCCTGTCACCAAAAGTGCCGTTTCATATGCCCTTGACAGAGGTGATGAAAATACTTCATCAAAATTTATATTTTTCAGTGCAGCTCCCGTTTCTTTTGCAAGTTCTCTTCCGTAATCGTTCAGTTTTATATCTGTCTGCCCCTGAAGCCTGTGCTCTTTGTTCAGATCAGTCTCTCCGTGTCGTATCAGATAAACCAGCATTTTTATCTCCATTCATTCTTTGTTATTCTTTTTCATACTTTATTGCTAAAGTATAACATAAAAAACCGATCTATATTAAAAGATCGGCCATTGTTCACAAAACTTTATTTTTTCATCCTCTTTTAAAACAGGGAAAGAATGAACCCTGCTGCAAGGATCAGTATTACTATTTTTATAAAATCGCCAAAGCCCTTTGGGTTTTTAACACTCATAGCTTACCTCCATATATCCTGACAATATTTCATGACATCTCAAATTTACATTGCTTCAACCATATTTTACTTCTGCGTAATATCCTCGTCAATCTTTACCTTTTTGCAGCTGTATGCAGCTTTCAGCAGTATCCAATACAGAAGTCCTCCAAAAAGATAACAAACCACATCCCATACATCTCTAACAGAACCCTCCTTATACAACGGCGCCAAAAGCTCCCATATAACACTTCCTCCGAGGCAAAGCAGCAGTATATAAGGGAGTTTCTTTAATTCTTTGTCGACAGTAAGGAGCAGCATATTAGAATAAGGCAATATAAAAAGAGGGCACATGAGATCGTTGAAATAACCCACAAAAAATTCATGCAGGATAGGCTGATCTATATTTTTAAATACTAGATTGTTCAGCAAATACAATAGCGCCGCTGCTGCCATCAGCACACCGTTGATGGGTCTTTGCTTCAAACTGTTTTTTATCTTTTCCATTTTGATCTTTCCTTCAAAAAAACTGCTCTGCTTAAAAAAGCAGAGCACGATTTGATTATAAAAATGATATGATGAGAAATGCTACGATGATAGCACCTACAACTCCCCAAAAGCCCAATTTCATATTTCCTCCTAGTACATTTTTTTATATTATATCATACTTCGCCGGATATTTGAATATCTCGCGAAAAATCTACCATTTATTTTCTACTTTTTCTGCAAATCCCAGCAGATCTTTTATTTCCAGGACACTCCCGTCATCTAAAACAACGTTCCCTGAAAATCTTCCAAACACCTGATTCTGATCACTTTTCAATATTTTGAAATCGGTGCAGGAAGCTCTATTGATGATAGGGATAAAATCCATTTCAAATCTTCCGTCATCACTGCTGAACTTCCAAGGCTTTAAGTAATCCTCTTTCCCGTCTTTCATAGGTATTTCGAACACTACCTGAGACAGTTTATGAGCTTTGCCTTTATAAAACAGCATATTCTCACTGGCAGCTGATGTATCTCCAAATCCATAACCGATGTTAAAACCGAAGTCCTCTCCATCCACCAGTCCGGAAGCAGAGCCCCAGTACCAGGTATTATGGTATGTCCACACCCCTCTGCCCCAGTCCAGCACTCCAAAAGCACTGTCCGGCTCAAACTCATAGGTTTCATGACCGATCTTTACTGTCCCCTTCGCCCTCATGCAGTTTATTTTCTGGTTATAGTAAAAGTGTTTGCCCTTCTCAAAAGGAGTGCATATAACCATGGATTCTTCCGGCTCGCTAAACAAAGTCACATCGATATCTATAGCATCCTTGCCCATGAAATCATCCATATGGGCCTTCAGCACACGTTTTCCTCCTCCGACCACAAAATCCAGTTCGTATCCTTTCCCTGAGATAAAGCTTTTACCTTCAACTGAAGTCTCCGGAAGCCCTGTTTTCCCAAGAGTCATTATCCTCATAGGGCTCTTTGTTATCTCCCAAGGGGAATCTTTAAATGAAAGAAAGGATATTGAATCAAGCCCCATATATCCGTTGTCAGCAATGGTAAGGGCTATGCCGAAATCATCATTGCCTACATAGTAGTAATCCCACTCTTTTAATCTAAGCTTGCTTGCTTTTACATCAGAACGTTTATATACGGGAAAGAGCTTCTTAGCATATCCCGCTCTTGTTAAATCACCTTTCTCATCGAGGAGAGGTATAGCTTCTTTTATTTCATACTGCATATTATCCTCCGGGGTAAAGCTGAATCCTATTTACATAATTTTTTATATTAAGAGTATATCATAATAACCGTTCCTTAGCTATTTTTTAATTCCTTCGCGCCTTCATTTCCTTAAGGCTCCTTATCTCATGTTTATAGATCTGATCCCGATGCAAAATTAAAAGGGGTCTGCACACTTTATTATGCAGATCACCCTTGCTATACTTATATACTTCCTGCTGCTTTACTAATCATTTCTCTATACATATCCTTCACTTCCTGCGGGCTCACGATTTTAACTTTGCCGCCGAAGCCAAATATCCAGCTGAAGAAAATGTGACTAACAGCAACATTTACTATGATCCTAAAGGTCGACTCATCCCTCGTAAACACCGAAACGTCCTCCCCAAAGCGATCTATAATGGAATCCATAACATCGTTGTCGCAAATCAGTTCCACATTCCTGTGATCACTGTTGAACATCCTGAACGTAGTATTTATATACTCATCCACATCGAAATCTTCCGGCATGGCAGTTCCTTGCTCTTCCAATATAACAGGGCGTTTTGCTATCCTGTCTACTCTAAAGCTTGCGATATGCGATCTATCATCATATACCCCTATCATATAATAACAATCCCCGTTCCATACGAGATGAAGCGGTGTAAACACATACTCTTCCCCGTTACGCTTTAAAACCTTTTCTTTGTTTGCGTTATATTGAAAGTACTGAAAAGCTATCTTTTTATTCTGATTTATTGCTTCATTTATTGCGTCGATGATTATGTATATCCGTTCGTTTCCTAGCTTTATCCTGCTTTCACAGCTTACATTTCTTTTAAGTTCCGATTCGACATATATGCCGCCAAGAGAACTCAGTTTATCCACAAGCTCTTTGCTTTTTCCTGCCGTAATGAACTTGGATGACTCCACCGCATCGATGAGAAGCTTCAACTCCGGCACATCAAACTTTCTCCCAAAGAGATTATATCTGTTTTGCGTGGATTTCACCTCTTCTATTTCGAATCCAAATCTTCTAAGCAATTCTATCTCCGATTTGATCGTCTGCCTATGGGCCTTTACTCCATAAGTATCATCAAGTATCTGTATCAGCTGTGATGTGGTAAGATAATGCTCTTCATCCGTTTGCTCATATAATATTTTAGCAAGATACAAGGGTCTCAGTTTTGAATCATTATCCACTGTATTTCCTCCTAATTACGGTATGGGATAAACTATATAAGGATACGCCTGCCACCATTTACGAATATCCTATGTTTTATCTTGTTTATCGGTAATTCATACCATATGTGAGGATATTATACACCAGTTAGTTTCCTTTTTCATTAGATTTCTCCAATTATTTCACGTTGACGTTTCTGCTCAGCACCATCAAGTTTATATAACAAGAAAAGGTACACTTTTTAGTGCACCTTTTCTTTATATCTCTTAACCACTTTTCCCTATGTTTTCTATTTAGTTATTATCTGCTCTTCTTCTGCCGATTGCTGTGATCCCTAATAAGGAGAGGATAGCAAGGGCTGCCCATACGATCATGTTATCGCCCGTTTTTGGAACATCTGCAAGTGGCACTTCTTCTTCAGGGATCTCAACTAATGGAGCTTCTGCGAGAGGTACTTCTTCTTCAGGGATCTCTAATTCCGGGATCTCTGCGAGAGGTACTTCTTCTTCAACGATCTCCACTACTGGATCAACTGTTGGGTTAACTCTTGGTTTTCTTGGTTTGTTTGTTGGTTCATCACCTGTTGGTTCATTACCTGTTGGTTCATCACCTGTTGGTTCATTACCTGTTGGTTCATCACCTGTTGGTTCATCACCTGTTGGTTCATCACCTGTTGGTTCATTACCTGTTGGTTCATTACCTGTTGGTTCATTACCTGTTGGTTCATTACCTGTTGGTTCATTGCCTGTTGGCTCATCACCTGTTGGTTCATCACCTGTTGGCTCATTGCCTGTTGGCTCATTGCCTGTTGGCTCATTGCCTGTTGGCTCATTTCCTGTTGGCTCATTGCCTGTTGGCTCATTTCCTGTTGGTTCATTGCCTGTTTGCTCATTGCCTGTTGTTGTATGTGTTACTGTTCCTCTGAAATTATTGAGCCCATTTT
>JAFQKJ010000088.1 GCA_017397005.1 Bacillota bacterium | reverse complement strand
TGCCGCCGGTCGGAGCAGGCAATGTGCTCAGAGATATAATAGACAGCGAACTGGTGCATACCGTAAAGCTGAACAGGATATTCAGGCAGGCGGAAGAGAGCCTTATAGTAGTGAATGCCCATAAGATAAACAAAGGGGAATATCCGTATTACAATGAAAAGGACAAGGATTTCTTCCTGCTAAAAAGAGGCGGCGCAGGGAATATCCTTGAAACCATAAAAGAACTGTGCGGAAGCAGGCTGCCTTCTTTTTATAAAGACTGCGATGCTGTAAGGGATGTGCAGGTCATAACTCCTGTAAAAAAGGGATTGACAGGTACGGCAAACCTTAACAAAGAGCTGCAGGACATATTAAATCCGCCGACACCGGGAATCAATGAAAAAGTGCTGAAAAACAGGATATTCCGAGAAGGCGACAAAGTCATGCAGATAAAGAACAATTATGATATCCAGTGGAAGAATCTTGAGGATTTTTCGGAAGGGAGCGGCATTTTCAATGGAGACATTGGGTATATAAAAAGCATTGACAAGGAGTACAATGAGATCACAGTGATATTTGAGGATGTTAAAGCGGCTCTTTATGATGCTACCCGATTTGATGAACTGGAACTGGCGTATGCGGTCACTGTTCATAAAAGTCAGGGAAGTGAATATCCTGTGGTCGTAATGCCTATGACATGGATACCGCCGGTGATGGCTACAAGGAATCTCCTGTATACTGCAGTCACCAGAGCAAAGCTGGCGGTAATAATAGTTGGAAATCCTGACATCATGAATGAGATGGTAGATAATAATAAGATCACAGAAAGGTATTCGGGGTTAAAGGCAAGATTGAGAGTATTCTTAGATTATGAGATATAAAGAAAAAATACTTAGACTTGCAGGAGAGGTGCTGTTTCCTGAAAATATTTACTGCGTCGGATGCGGTAAACCTGTAAAAAAGAACGAGTCGTACAGTCTGTGCGAAGGCTGTCGTGAAGCGCTTATTTACAGCCGGCCTGACAATTGTGTGAGATGCGGCCGTTTTGTTAGAAAAAGAGAAACTGTTTTTTGTGAACATTGCGGAGCTCGTCCTCCGAGGTATGACAGGGCAGCAGCGGCAGTGGTGTATAATGACTTATCCAGAAAGATAATTTATGATTTAAAGTATGGCGGTAAAGGATATCTTGCAAAAAATGCTGCTGAGCTTATGAAAAGCTGTGTTGAAAACCTTGGAGAACATGATATAATGATTCCTGTTCCTGTTCATAAGAACAAAAGGAAAACGAGAGGTTTCTGCCAGACGACTCTGATCTCAGAAAACCTTTCTAAAATAACCGGGATACCGGTATTAAAGGGGATCCTCATAAGGAGTAAAGACACTTTGCCGATGAGCGGCCTTGGGCCGGAGGAAAGAAGGAATAATATAAAGGATGCATTCTATGTGACCGACACAAGCCGTATTTCGGGAAGAAAAGTGCTGCTGATAGACGATCTGCTTACTACAGGAAGCACTGCGGAAGAATGTGCAAGGGTGCTGAAGGAATCGGGAGCTTCTCGAGTAAGTCTTGCAGTGTTGGCATCGCCTTATGATAATTATAAAAATTGAAAAAGATCCGATCCGTGCGTGTCTGTGGTTGAAAGTCCATGCCAGTTGCGGGCAAAAGGACCCACGTAAGCCGGCTGTAAAAGAGCGGCCGGTGAGCATGGCGCAGCTTAGAAGTAAGACCTGCCGGAATTACCGAGAGGAGCAGTAGTAAAAGCGACCCTTTTGCGAGCCTCCCAGCAGGCGAGTGTGGGGGCAAAGACCAGGTCAGACGTACGGATCGGGTCTTTTTTTATTGAAATTTCAATACTTAAAAAAGTTCAAATATTTATTTAAAAAAATTAACAAAATTTCCACAAAAGAGATCAAAAAATTGGTATAATAAATTAACTCGTTAATGCTTAGGTATATTTGCTTTTGGAGGTGTTACTAATGAAGATTTTAATTACCGGCAAGAACATTACCGTAGGAGACAATCTTACAAATCTGGTTAACACTAAATTCGGAAAACTCGACAAGTACTTCAACCGTGATGTTGAAATGACAGTAAATGTTTTTCAGCAGAAAGACAGACAGGGAGTAGAAGCAACAATCTTTGCTAAAGGAACTATTTTCAGAGCAGAAGATGTTGCGTCAGATCTTAACACAGCAATAGATAAAGTTTCTGATAAATTGGCTTCGCAGTTATCCAAATACAAGACTAAGCTCCAGAAAAAGTACAAGGGCAATTCAAACAATGAGATCATGTTTGATGCTATCCCTGACGATTCTCATGAAGAAGAAGAACTCAAGGAAGTAAAAAGAAAGAGTTTTGACATCAAACCTATGAGTGTTGAAGAAGCTATACTTCAAATGGAACTCGTGGGACATAGTTTCTTTGTATTTATCAACATCGACACTGAGGCTGTAAATGTTGTTTATAAGAGAAGCGATGATAAATATGGTTTATTAGAACCAAATTATTAATATAATATTATAAGGGCGGCAATGCTGTCGCCCTTATTTTTTCATATTTGATAAAGGCAGGATCAAAAAATGGCAGATTATCTGACCACGATGATATCTCAGGTAAGATGGGTGGACTTTCTGGATATATCCATCATAGCCTTTGCGATTTACAAAATATTAAAATTTATTCAGGAGACCCGAGCAGCACAGCTTTTAAAGGGTCTTATTGTGCTGCTTATAGCAACAGTGCTGAGCGATGTGCTTAAATTGTACACGGTCAACTGGCTTTTGGACGGGCTTCTCAAAGTGGGAGCTATAGCTCTTATAGTTATATTCCAGCCGGAAATCAGAAGAGGACTTCAGCATTTGGGAAGAGGAAGAGTCCTCTCCAGAGCATTTACGGAGTATAACAAAGAAACGACAGACACTATAACAGAGAATATAATGAATGCTCTGAAATATTTCTCCAGGAATAAAGTGGGAGCACTTATTATTTTAGAAAGAGAAACTGTTCTTGGCGACATAATAGAATCAGGAACAGCTTTGAATGCGGATATAACAAAAGAAATTTTGATGAATATATTTTATTCCGGAGCGCCGCTTCATGACGGAGCTGCCATAATAAGAGGGGATAAGATAGCAGCAGCAGGATGTGTGCTGCCGCTCACCTCAAACAACAACCTTAGCTCTGAACTGGGCACAAGACACAGAGCGGGGATAGGCGTAACGGAAATGAGCGATGCCATTGCTATAATGGTGTCCGAAGAGACCGGTGCTATGTCTGTTGCAACTAACGGCAATATATCAAGATTTATGGATGCCACTGCAATGGAAAAAATAATAAGAAGCGTGTTTATGACAGAAGGAGGAGAAAAGAATTATCTCTTTAAACCTATCTTCGATAAAGTAAGGAGGAAAGACAATGAATAAAAAATCATTCACAGACCTCCTTGGAGTAAAAAAAGAACGAAAGGAAGACAGCAAAAGAGTAAAGACTATCAACATAATCCTGTCTATCGTTTTGGCAGTGATACTTTGGGCCTATGTTATAGGAGAAGTAAATCCTGAGACAGAAAAGACTCTGGTGGGAGTGCCTCTTACAGTTGCAGGAGAGAATGCTCTTGCGGCTCAAGGACTGGTCGTGCTGACAGACTTTGAAGATACGGTAACAGCCGTGATAAAGGGCAGAAGAAGCGAGATCTACGGTATGACTGCAGGAAGACTGTCTGCACGTATAGATGTATCGGACTGCGTTGAGGGAGAAAACCAGGTGACTGTAAAAGTTACTGCTCCGAGCAATGTAGACGAAGCTGTGGCGAAAGACGGTCACATGGTAGTAGTCGTGGATAAACTTGTTACTGAGGAAAAGCCTGTTGAGATCGCTGTTAGCGGAGATCTCAGACCGGGAAGCGATGTTGAAATATCTTCGCTTAATATGGAAACCGTTCAGGTGTACGGCCCCAGCACTTATGTGGCAGAAGTCGATCATGTGGTGGGGATGCTCAAAATCATTGAAGGACAGCAGGATTATTCACAGACTATATCTCTTATACCTGTAGACGATAAAGGAAAAGCTGTTAAGGATATAGAGATACTGACTCCTGAAGTGAACGTTGAGGCGACAAAAACTCTTATGAAGGAGATAGATGTTGCAATACCGTATACAGGAACCCCGGCGCAAGGAATAGAATTGGATCTGCCTGAGACAGTAAGCGTGAATATAAAAGGAAAGTATGACAATATAAGCGGCATAACTGAACTTTCGGCAGAACCGGTGGATATATCCGGAATAACTCAGGATACTGCCGTGAATGTAAAGGTAAGGATACCTTCGGGAGCAGCTGCAGTGGATGGTTTTGGAGAACCTTTGGAAAACAGCAGCGGCTCAGTTGCAATAGTTACAATAGAGATCAAAGTTAAAACCGAAGCGGCTGAAGGAGAGGTTTGATATGGGAAGATTGTTTGGAACTGACGGAGTACGAGGAATAGCGAATTCAGAACTCACACCGGAACTGGCGTTTAATTTAGGCAAGGCAGGAGCATTTGTTCTTGCAAAAGAGGAAGAACGTCCGACGGTAATAATCGGAATGGATACGAGGGTGTCCGGAGACATGCTTCAGGATGCTCTTTCAGCCGGCATAATGGCTATGGGTGCTAATGTTATAAAGGTGGGGATCCTTCCGACGCCGGCAGTAGCATACCTGGTAAAAAAATACGGAGCTCAGGCAGGGGTAGTAATATCTGCATCTCATAATCCTTTTGAATATAACGGGATAAAATTCTTCAACCATGAGGGATTTAAACTGGAAGACAGTATAGAGGATGAGATCGAAGACCTTATTCTAAGAGATGCTGTGCGTGGAGCAAGGCTGTCCGGAGAAGGTATAGGAAAGTGCCTCGCGGCAGATGAAGATGCTCTTGAAAAATATGCAGAGTTTCTGAAAACTACTGTAAAAGGTGATCTCAAGGGTATGCGTGTAGTTCTTGACTGTGCAAACGGAGCAGCATATCAAGTTGCGGAAAAAGTCTACAAAGAGCTGGGCGCCGAAGTAAAGGTCATCGGAAACAGTCCTAACGGTTACAATATAAATGATGGATGCGGATCCACTCATCCTGAAAAGCTTCAGGAAGAAGTGCTGAGATGGAGAGCTGACTGCGGTCTGGCTTATGATGGAGATGCGGACAGACTCATTGCAGTAGATGAAAAAGGAAATGTTGTAGACGGAGACAGCGTTATTTATGTCTGTGCGAAATTCCTTCATGATAAAGGAGAGCTTAAGGATGGTCTTGTTACAGCTACAGTAATGAGCAATATGGGACTTTACAAAGCTGTGGAAAAACTTGGCGGCAGAGTTGATACCACTAAGGTTGGTGACCGATATGTCATTGAAAGAATGCGTGAAACAGGATGTGTTGTAGGAGGAGAACAATCCGGCCATATAATTTTCCTTGATCACACTACCACAGGGGACGGTATACTCAGTTCTCTTCAGCTTATGCAGGCTGTCAGAGATAAAGGCAAGCCGTTATCAGAGCTTTCCTCTGAATTGGAACTGTACCCTCAGGTACTGAGAAATGCAAAGATAAAAAACGAAAATAAAAGCAGATTTATGCAGGACCCTATAGTTAAGAAAGAAATAGAAGAGGTTGAAAGGCTTATGAGGGGCGAAGGAAGAGTACTTATAAGACCTTCCGGAACGGAACCTCTCGTAAGGGTAATGATAGAGGGCAGCGACCTGCAGCTGATAACTGAGTATGCATCAGCAATTGCAGCTCTTATAGAACTGAGATTGGGATAAATAAGATCAAAAGAAAGGAAACTGTATTATGTGCGGAATAGTTGGGTATATCGGTGACGGAAACGCAAAAGATATAATAATAGACGGTCTTAAAAGACTTGAATACAGGGGGTATGATTCTGCCGGAATTGCAGTACATAAAGATGGCGGTATCGCTATCAGAAAGCATATCGGAAGGATAGCAAATCTGGAAGATATGATCAAAGGCGAAAATGTGGACAGCCATATCGGCATAGGTCATACAAGATGGGCAACTCACGGAGCTCCTTCCGATGTGAATGCTCATCCACACAGCAACAGAGAAAACAATATTGCAGTCGTACACAACGGTATCATCGAAAACTATGTAAGCCTCAAACAGTGGCTTATAGATGAACATGGTATCGAATTCAAATCTGAAACAGATACAGAAGTAATAGCTCATCTTGTTGGTGTGTTCTATAAAGGAGACCTTTTGGATGCTGTATATAAAGCAGTGGATATGATGGAGGGCGCTTATGCTATAGGAGTTATAGCTGCAGATGAGCCTGATAAGATCGTTGCAGTAAGAAGAGACGCGCCGCTTATCGTAGGACTGGGAAACAACTGCAATTTTATTGCGTCGGATATTCCTGCTCTGCTGAAACATGTGAGAAAGATATATCTTATAGAAAACAATGAAACTGTACTGGTTACAAAAAATAATGTAAAGATCCTTAACTCAGACAGAAAAGAAGTAAGAAGAGATGTGTTTACTGTAACATGGGATGCGGATGCGGCTGAAAAAGACGGCTATGATCATTTCATGCTGAAGGAAATACATGAACAGCCAAAAGGTATATACGAAACTCTTACAAGAAGACTTGATGAAAATAACAAAATAAAACTTGATGGCATATCTCTTACAAAGGAAGATCTTGAGAGAATAAACAAAATATATATCGTAGCCTGCGGGACAGCTTATCATGCTGGTTTAGTAGGCAAATATGCTATTGAAAAATTTGCAAGGATACCGGTAGAAGTTGATGTGGCATCTGAGTTCAGATACAGAGATCCTTTCGTTGATGAAAATACACTGTTTATCGCAGTGAGTCAGTCCGGAGAAACTCTGGATACTCTTGCGGCTCTCAGAGAAGCTAAAAGTAAAGGTGCGAGAGTGCTTTCTGTTGTTAATGTGGTTGGAAGTTCTGTTGCAAGAGAATCCGATGATGTTTTCTACACATGGGCAGGACCTGAGATCGCAGTGGCATCAACAAAAGCATATACTACGCAGCTGATATGCATGTACCTTATCGCTTTATATATGGCTACATTAAAGGGAAGCATTACTGAGGATTACTATAAAGAGATCATCGGAGAACTCAAGGCGCTTCCGGAAAAACTTGAAGAATTACTTAAAAAAGAAAAAGAAATAGAAGAGATCGCAAAGAATCAGTATAAGAGAGAGTGCGTATTCTTCATCGGAAGAGGTTCTGATGTAGGTATCTCATATGAAGGTTCTTTAAAGCTCAAAGAAATATCCTATATAAATTCATTTGCTATAGCTGCAGGAGAATTAAAACATGGAACTATAGCGCTGATAGAACAGGGAACTCTTGTGATAGCTCTGGCTACTCAGGATAAACTGTATGACAAGATGCTTTCAAATATTCAGGAAGTAAAGGCAAGGGGAGCATATGTTATAGGTCTGGCTAAAGAAAGCAACAGAGCTATAGAAGATCAGGCAAACGATGTGATCTTTATCCCTGATTGTAAAGATGAAGTGACTCCTGTGCTGGCGGTGGTCCCGCTTCAGATCCTTGCGTACTATATTGCAAAACTCAGAGGCTGCGATATAGACAAACCTAAGAATCTTGCAAAGAGTGTTACAGTAGAATAAACAATGGAGATAAATCTATGAAGAAATACGATATAGTAGTGGTGGGCTCAGGCGCAGCAGGGGTTTTTCTTGCATATGAACTCACTAAAATAGAAAACAAAGCAAAAGTCCTGGTGCTTGAAAAGGGCACCGGTCTTGAAAAAAGGATATGCCCTATAAAGTTCAGAAATGACGGAAAGTGCATAAACTGCAAAACCTGCAGCATAATGAACGGCTACGGCGGAGCGGGAACTCTTTCCGATGGGAAATATAATATAACAACTCAGTTCGGAGGAGATCTTCACAGATATGTTGGCACAGACACTGCTTTAGATTTAATGGAATACGTTGATGAGGTCCTTTGCAGCATGGGCGGCAGTGAAGCTAAGCTTTTTTCCACTGCTAACGGCGATCTTAAGACTATAGCACTGAGAAATAATCTGCACCTTTTGGATGCTAAGGTAAGACATCTGGGCACAGACAGAAATATGCAGATCCTTAAAAAGATATATGACTATACCAAAGACAGGATAGACATTCAGTTCAATGAGGAAGTAGATGATGTGGAAGTTTTGGCAGATGGAAGCTTTGTTGTAAAAACTGCTCATGAAGATTATGCTGCAAAGGATGTAGTCCTTGCTACCGGCAGGTCGGGGTCAAAATGGATGTCTGCGATATGTCAGAAGCTGGACATTTATACAAAGAGCAATAGGGTGGATATTGGAGTAAGAGTTGAGCTTCCTGCTGAGATATTCAAGCACATAACTGACGAAGTGTATGAAAGCAAGATAGTATACAAAACTGATCAGTATAACGATATGGTAAGGACATTCTGCATGAATCCTTATGGAGAAGTTGTAGCTGAGAACACTAACGGCATCGTTACCGTAAACGGTCACAGCTATGCGGATCCTTCATTAAAAACAGAAAACACAAACTTTGCTCTTTTGGTGACCAACAGGTTTACAGAACCTTTCAGAAACAGCAATGAGTACGGTGAATCCATAGCAAGACTTTCAAATATGCTTGGGGGAGGAGTTCTCCTTCAGAGATTTGGAGATCTTGTAAAAGGAAGAAGAAGCAGTGAAAGAAGAATGGAAAAATGCTTCACAAGACCTACACTTAAGGCTACTCCTGGTGACTTGAGTCTTGTTATTCCAAAGAGACAGCTGGATACTATCATTGAAATGATATACGCATTGGACAAGATCGCTCCGGGCACAGCAAATGAGGACACTCTTCTTTACGGAGTGGAAGTAAAATTCTACAATTCAAGTGTAGAAGTGGACAGCAATCTTGAGACAAAGATAAAAGGTCTTTACGCTTTGGGAGACGGAGCAGGAGTAACCCACTCACTGTCCCAGGCTTCTGCCAGCGGTGTTTATGTAGGAAGAAGACTTGCGGAAAAATACAGATAAAATATTCTTGCGAACGATGCGGTCACAGACGAGCGCATCGTTCGGGAATACGATGTAAGTCCTCAGTTTTTCGGTGTATTGACAGGAAAAAAAGCCGGTTTGATATTTACAAATCAGGAATAAGTGGTATAATATTCGAGTAAGTATGAGCAGGCATGGCGGAATTGGCAGACGCGCACGGTTCAGGTCCGTGTGAAAGCAATTTCATGGAGGTTCGAGTCCTCTTGCCTGCACCATTTTTTTTTATAAATAATTATTGGTGACATGGAATTATTAAAGCAGCGTATAGAAAAAGACGGAAATGTAAAAATGCCAAACATAGTTAAAGTGGACTCCTTTCTCAATCATCAGATAGATGTTGATCTTTTGGATGAGATAGGTGCGGAATTCTATCGCCGTTTTAAAGATAAAGGTATTACTAAGATCGTAACTATAGAAGCATCAGGTATAGCCATTGCCTGTTCTGCGGCACGTCATTTTAAAGTGCCGGTGGTTTTTGCAAAAAAACATGAGAACAAAACTATGGATGATGATGTCTATCAGGTTACGATTCATTCATTTACAAAGGGAAAAGATTACGAAGCCAAGATCTCTAAGAAGTTTCTTGACAGCAGCGACATAGTTTTGATCATTGATGATTTTCTTGCCAACGGGGAAGCGGCAAAAGGTCTTGTTGCAATGGTGAAAATGTCAGGCGCTGAAACAGCGGGTATAGGGATAGTTATTGAAAAAGGTTTTCAGAACGGCGGGGAAGAACTTAGGAACATGGGATATAATGTTGAATCTCTCGCTGTCATTGAAAATATAAAAGAAAACACAGTTATTTTCAAAAAGTAACAGGAGGACAAAACAATGAAAAAAACATTAGCTATCTTATTAGCATTAGTCCTGGCAATGGCAACATTAGTATCAGGTTGCGGTTCCAGCGATGAAGGCGGAGAAGAAGGCGCAGCTGCATTAAAAGTTGGTTTCATCTTTATCGGTGCTACCAATGACGGCGGTTTCACACAGTCAATGTACGAAGGAGCTCTTGCTGCTGACGAAGAATTCGGCGATCAGATGGAATTCCTTTATGTTGAAAACATCAACGACGGTGATACATCAGCTTCAACAGACGCTGCTGTTAACCTTATCGACCAGGGCTGCAACGTTATCGTAGGCTGCTCATACGGTTACATGGATGCTCTTGAAGCTCTTGCAAATTCAGGAGACTATGATGACATCACATTCTTACATTTCTCAGGAAATAAAATGAATGACACAAACTTCGACAACTGGTTCGGTTCAATGGAACAGGCTAGATACTTAACAGGTATGGCTGCTGCTGCAGTTGCTGAAGAAGGCGTTGTAGGTTATGTTGCTGCTCATCCTTACACAGAAGTTCAGATCGGTATCAACGCATTCACACTTGGTGCACAGGCTGTAAATCCTGACATCGAAGTAAAAGTTGTTTACATCGGAACATGGGGAGATGCTGAAATCGAAAAGACAGCTGCTGAACAGCTGATCCAGGCTGGCGCAGAAGTAGTTTGCTACCATGCAGACTCAACAGCTACACAGATCGCTGCTGCTGAAGCTGGCGACGTTTACGCTATCGGCTGGAACTACCCACAGAACGACTGCGGAGACTTATACTTAACAGCTGCTTACTGGAATACAGAAAAATACTTCATCCCAACATTCCAGGCTATCATGGACGGAACATTTGCTCCTGAAAGCCACTACGGCACAATGGCTACAGGCCTCATCGCTATCGATGATATCAGCGATGCAGTTCCTGCAGACATCAAAGCTGAGATCGAAGCTGTAAAAGCTGAAATGGAAGCTGGTACATTCAATGTATTCTCAGGTCCTATCTACTACAATGACGGAACAGTTCTCTGCGAAGAAGGTCAGGCACTTGACAGAGCAGGCATCTGGTCAATCACAAAAGAAGTTAAAGGCGTAACAGCTATTTCTAACTAAGGTTACAAAAAGTTTGTTTAGCTAACATTTCTGGGGGCATTCAAACGAGTGCCCCCTTTTAAGAGGTTAAATATGCATCAGAATTTAGCAATAGAAATGAAAAATATCTCCAAGACTTTCGGGGAGATCAAAGCGAATGACAATGTAAGCTTAGAAGTGCGGCACGGTGAGATACACGCTTTGCTTGGGGAAAACGGAGCGGGTAAGACTACCCTGATGAATATGCTGTCAGGTATTTACACACCGGATGAAGGCACCATCGCTATAAATGGAGAAGAAGTAAGATTTTCATCCCCAAAGGATCCTATCCAGCTGGGCATTGGCATGATACATCAGCATTTTAAACTTATCGATGTTATGACAGCCAAGGAAAACATAGTTATCGGTCAGAAGGGAAGCTTTTTCACTAAAGGCAAAGCATTGTCTAAAGAAATAAAGGAATTGTCCGATAAATATGGCCTGGACATAGATCCGGATAAAAAAGTATATGAGATGTCTGTTGGTGAAAAACAGACACTTGAGATAATAAAAGTCCTTTACAGAGGAGCCAAGATCCTCATCATGGACGAGCCTACTGCGGTACTTACACCACAGGAGATCAAAAAGCTTTTTAATATTATCAGAAATATGAAAGAGCAGGGCTGTGCTGTTGTGATCATAACTCACAAGCTCAACGAAGTAATGGAGATCTCAGACAGAGTAACTGTTCTTAGAAAAGGAAAGTCCATTGAAACTCACAATACAAAGGATGTTAAAGTATCAGAACTTATCGAACTGGTAGTGGGAAAAAAGGTAGATCTTAGTATCAGCAAAGATAAGATAGAAGAGAAAAAAGAACTGCTTGTTATGGACGACGTTACAGTTCTTGATCCTGAAGGAAAGAATGCTCTTGAAGACGTCAGCTTTGGACTCTCCACTCATGAGATCCTTGGTGTTGCAGGGGTGGCAAACAGCGGTCAGAAAGAACTTTGCGAGTCTATTGCAGGTCTTATAAAAGTAAATAAAGGAAGGATCTTCTTTGACGATCAGAATATAGTTGGAAAGACTCCTAGAGAAATAATCAAGCTGGGTATAAGAATGGGGTTTATTCCTGAAGACCGTTTGGGAATGGGACTCGTTGCCAGCATGGACATAGTACACAATATCATCCTCAAGGATTACCAGAACCAGCCCGGTATAGTTTTAAGAAGAGGTCCTTGTATAGAAAAAGCGAAGAGGATAGTTAAGGAACTGGATATTCAGACTCCGGGTATAACTACTCCTGTAAAAAAGCTTTCCGGAGGAAATATTCAGAAGGTGCTTCTGGGAAGAGAAATAGATTCTGCGCCTAGAGTGCTTATTACCGCATATCCTGTAAGAGGTCTTGATATAGGAGCTTCATATAAGATTTATGATCTTCTTAATGAACAGAAGAAAAAAGGTGTAGCTGTTATCTTCGTAGGAGAGGACCTGGACGTGCTTATGGATCTTTGCGACAGGATCATGGTGCTCTGCCACGGCAAGGTGACAGGAATAGTAGACCCGGGAAAGGTTTCTAAGGATGATATCGGTCTGCTTATGACTGGACATACAATGGAAGAAATAAAATCCGGAAAGAAGGAAGGTGAGCTCAATGACTAACCCAATAAGGATAACCAAAAGAGCTGACCTCAGCAGAAAAAATGAGATAGTTATAAGAATACTGGCTGTTGTACTTTCTATAGTATGCGCAGGCCTGGCACTGATGATCATGGGTCTGGATCCTATTAAAATTTTCAGTTCCATAATAGATGGATGTGCAGGAACAGAACTCAGAATAAAGCAGACTATAGTTAAAGCAATACCTCTGACCATTGCTTCCCTGGGCATCATCGTGGCTTTCAAGATGAACTTTTGGAATATCGGGGCAGAAGGTCAGATCACAATGGGCGCTTTCGGCGCGACCCTCGTAGCTCTGAATGTGCCTCCAACAACACCTACAGCAGTTACTCTGCTTCTGATGTTTATCTGTGCAGTTATATGCGGTGCGATTTGGGCATTCATCCCTGCTATTTTTAAAGCAAAACTGGGAACAAACGAAACTATATTCACACTTATGATGAACTATGTAGCTATCAAGTTTGTAACTTACCTCCAGTATGGTCCGTGGATCGATCCAAACGGAGGTGGATTCCCAAGAATAGCTCAGTTTACACAAAACTGCATATTACCTTCAGTTCTTGGAGTAAATATTGGATGGATATTCGCTATTATTTGCGTAGTGCTGGTTTATCTGTTCATCAACCATACAAAAACCGGTTATGAGATCACTGTAGTTGGTCAGTCTTATGAAACTGCGAGATACGCAGGTATGAACATAAGTAAGATCATAATCATAGCAATGCTTATTTCCGGCGGACTCTGCGGTACTGTAGGTATGATCCAGGCATCTGCTGTTGAAAAAACACTGGTTGCCGGTATAGCCAACGGATACGGATTTACAGCCATCATCACTGCATGGCTTTCTAGACTTAATCCGATCAGCTGTATATTTATCTGTATAGCATTTGCTGCCCTTATTCAGGGTGGAGCATACATTCAGATAGCGCTGGGAGTTTCAAGTGCAGTTTCATCTATAGTACAGGGCTTGATCCTTTTCTTTGTACTGGGCAGCGAATTCTTCATTCAGTACAAGGTAAGCTTGAAACACAAAGATAAGGAGGTGGCGTAGTATGACATTATTCCTTGCATCTTGTGTAGTGGCAGGTATACCTCTGTTATTTGCTACCGTGGGTGAATTGATCACAGAAAAATCCGGAAACCTCAATTTAGGGGTAGAAGGTATGATGCTTATGGGAGCGGTAATGGGCTTCCTGGTGTCATATAATACATCTAACCCGTACCTCACACTTTTGGCGGCTATAGCCGCAGGAGCAGGAGGAGCATTGATTTTTGCATTCCTTACAGTAAGCCTGCGTGCCAATCAGGTAGTAACAGGTCTCACACTCACTATTTTTGGTACAGGGTTTGCCAAATTCCTTGGACAGCCGTACCTGGGAAGTGCTGTACCCGGAAACGTAAGTGAATTCTTTGCGAAAACATCTATCCCTGTTCTGGGAGATATCCCGTTCATTGGACCGATATTCTTCCAGCAGGACAAATTCACATATCTTGCTTATATCATATGTGCTGTTGCGGCTGTATATATGTATAAAACAAGGATAGGCCTTAACCTTAAGGCTGTAGGCGAAAATACATCTGCTGCGGATGCATCCGGTATCAATGTTAAGCTTTACAAATATGTTCACATTCTTGTAGGCGGAGCATTATGCGGCCTTGGAGGAGCCTACCTGTCGATCATCAGGATCCCTATTTGGCAGGAAGACGTTGTAAACGGACGTGGATGGATTGCTGTAGCTCTTGTAATATTCGTGGCATGGAATCCTATCAAAGCGTTCTTCGGAGCTATACTTTTCGGAGGATTGAGCATCATGGGAATGAAGCTTCAGGTACTTGGACTGGACTTCTCCCAGTACCTCTTCGATATGATCCCTTACGTAGCGACTATAATAATCGTAGTATTCAGTACACATAAGAAAAAGAAAGAAAGTCAGCCGCCTCAAGATTTGGGCAACAACTATTTCCGAGAGGAAAGGTGACGATTTTCTTTTAAAATCTCTTAAAATTTTTCAAAATTCAGCAATTTGTAGTTATAGCATATTGATTTTTGTAATCAATATGCTATAATTTTGTTTGCTGTAACAATTTCGGCAATATTGCTGTATAGCAGCAAAAACTAAATATGCGAATCAAGTATGATATTAATATCATACGGGCATCTGAAAAAGTATTTTAAATCACAGATTCATGGGTATCGCCTAAAAACGGGCCGCCTTTTCGGTATTTATACTGCGGTTACGATTAGAAAAAAGCCTTTTGCGGGAAGCGTTACGAAGGTCTGTGGGTTGGCAAGGTTTACTTAAAAATTTACTTGCTTTAACTAAAATCCGCAAAGGGGGATGCATCATGAACGACATCATTATCAGTCTGCAGAATATAAGTGCAGAATATGACGGAGAAAAGGTAATAGAAAATATGAACCTTGATATCCGTGACCACGAGTTCGTCACGTTCTTAGGCCCCTCAGGTTGTGGGAAAACTACAACATTGAGAATAATCGGCGGTTTTGTCGAGCCTACGGAAGGTGATGTTTTTTTTGAAGGAAAGAAGATAAACGATGTTCCGCCTTATAAGAGGAACATCAACACCGTATTCCAGAGATATGCGCTGTTCCCGCATCTGGATGTGTATGACAACATAGCATTTGGACTTAGATTAAAAAAAGTACCGAAGGAACAGATAAAGATCAAGGTGGCTGAAATGCTGAAGCTTGTTAATCTGGAAGGCTACGAAAGCAGGAATATAAACCAGCTTTCAGGCGGTCAGCAGCAGCGTGTTGCTATTGCCAGAGCCCTTATCAACGAACCTAAAGTTTTGCTTTTGGATGAACCTTTAGGAGCACTTGACCTAAAGCTGAGAAAAGAAATGCAGCTGGAGCTTAAACGTATCCAGCAGGCGTTAGGGATCACTTTTATATATGTTACTCATGACCAGGAAGAAGCCTTGACTATGTCAGACAGAGTTTTGGTAATGCGTCATGGAAAGATCCAGCAGAACGGAAGCCCTGAGGATATCTACAATGAACCTATAAATGCGTTTGTGGCGGACTTTATCGGAGAAAGCAATATCGTAGGCGGAGTTATGCACCAGGATTATCTTGTGGAATTTGCCGGCGTTAAATTTGAATGCGACGATAAAGGCTTTGAGCCTCTTGAAGCGGTGGATGTGGTAATACGTCCGGAAGACTTCAAGATGGTTTCAGTAGAAGAAGGTCAGATCGTAGGGAAAGTAGAAAGTATAACCTTTAAAGGAGTGCACTTTGAAATAATAGTGGAAGGCCATGGGCTGAAATGGATGATCCATTCCACTGATTCAAGAGAGGTGGGCTCTATGATAGGCCTTACCCTTGATCCTGACGATATTCATGTTATGAGAAAAATGGAGGAATCAGTAATATGAGAGTAAAAGCTTCGTCATATCCATATGTGGCATGGGCTTTGCTGTTTGTTGCCATTCCTTTAGGATTGATCGTATATTTTTCGTTTACAGATGCAGCCGGATCCTTTACTTTGGATAATATCATTCAGGCAGGAATATATTCCAATGTTATAATCAAATCTGTATGGCTGTCTGTTATTTCTACGGTCATTTGTCTGCTTCTGGGGTACCCTTTGGCATACATAATGTCCAGAAGCAATCCAATAACCGCAAGAACTATTTTGCTTTTGGTAATGCTTCCAATGTGGATGAATTTCCTTCTCAGAACATACGGATGGATGACTATTCTGGAAAATAACGGCATAATCAATCAGTTTTTCGGACTTCTTGGTCTGGGACCTTTTGAGTTGATAAACACTCAGGGAGCAGTTGTCCTGGGTATGGTTTATAACTATATCCCGTTTATGATACTGCCTCTTCATTCGGTAATGTCA
>JAFQKJ010000087.1 GCA_017397005.1 Bacillota bacterium | reverse complement strand
TTATAATACATATCATTGTAAAAATAAATCAATTATTTGAAGGAGAAACCCTATGGAACATATTTTTTCCGCATCAGCACTGAAATTCATGGATTTTATATCATATCCGGATTTTCTTATCGAAAAAAACAAAACTACATTCATATGCGGAGAAAGCGGCAGCGGAAAAAGCACTCTGTTCAAACTTTTGAACGCTTCACTCTCTCCCTCACAAGGAACTCTTTTGTATATGGGCAAGGATATAGCAAAATGCGATACTCTTCGACTTCGAAGAAACGTCTCTCTTATATCTCAGGAGCCCTACCTGTTTAACGGCACCGTTAAAGAAAACTTTGAAACTTATTTCTCCTACAGGGATGCTCCTGTCCCTGACGAAAATACCATGAGAAAATACCTCTCATTATGCTGTTTTGATCTGCCTCTCGACACAGACTGCAGAAATCTTTCCGGCGGAGAGAAGCAGAGAGTGTATCTGGCTGTTTTTTTATCTTTCCCTGCGGAGATTTTCCTTTTGGACGAACCTACCGCTGCTTTGGATGAACAGACTGCTTTTAGAGTTATAAATAATATAAAAGGATACTGCACAGAAAAAGAGATCACACTTGTTATCATCAGCCATGACCGCAGCCTTGTCACTGAATTTGCCGATGATGTCATCGAACTCGAAAGGAGCACAGGCATATGAACGGGATAATCGAACTTCAGATCAAAGAATTCCTGCTGGTATACCTTCTTTTGATCGTAGTGGCATTCATAATGAAACGATGCAGGATCGATAAAACCAAACTTCTGATCGTAGCAAGCATGCGTATGACTGTTCAGCTTATGCTGGCAGGTTTTATACTCACATATATATTCAAAAATCCGCATCCTGTGCTTACCTTGACTTATTTGGTATGTATGACGGTGTTTGCAATACACAGAGCTTTGGCCGGAAATAATGAGATAAACAGAAAATTTAAACTTGTCATTTCATTATCTGTTTCCGGCTCCGGTGCCCTTATAGTATTATTCTTTGTTTGCGGCATAGTGGGCGTAAGCTTCTTTGAGCCTCAGTATGTTATCCCTATAGCCGGTATGGTCATGGGCAATACAATGACAGGAGTTGCATTGGGAGTAAAGACATTTAGGGAAAACATCAAAGAACAGCGGCTTCGTATAAATGCGCTTATTAACGCAGGTGCCGCCCCGGAAAATATCCTGCTGCCTTTCATGAAGCAGGCTCTCGAAACAGCCTTGCTTCCTACCATCAATTCGATGCTCGGTATGGGTATAGTTTCTCTTCCGGGAATGATGACCGGTCAGATCCTTTCCGGAACTCTTCCTTCAACAGCTATCCTGTATCAGATAGCAATGATGATATCCATATGTACTGCAGTGTGTCTGGCTACATTTGCTTCTCTGCATTTTGGCATGAAGACAATGTACAATTCAAAAAATCAAATAATAATACCATAAAAAAACAGAGACACTTTTCACAAAGTGTCTCTGATCATTTCTGCATATTTTATTCTGCCGCCAAGGCCGGCTTATCAGGCTCCGGTCTTATTTCATTTACCATATTGGTCAAAAGCATTCTCTGTATCTCTGATCGATCCTTAGTCTGACCAAGGCACCACATGAGCTTAGTCACTGTAGCCTCTTGCGTCATATCGTACACAGGTATCCCTCCGCATGCCTGTACTCTGAATCCCGTTTCGTAGATATTGAGATTGCTTCCTTCATATCTGCACTGACTTCCCACTAGGATAGGGATCCCTGCTGCAGATGCTTTTTCGATCTCTTTAAGAAGATTATTCCTCATAAAAGGAACTCCGCCCAGACCGAACCCTTCGATGAAAATACCTTCATAGCCCTTTTCCTGAAGATATGAGAAAATATCCGGTTTCATCCCCGGGAAAACCTTCAGTACAGCTATCTTATCGGAATAACCTGTCCTTAAACATAATCCTCTGTTTTGAGGAGGAAGCAGTTCCCTCTGAAGCTGCATTCCGAATGCATTGAATTCCCCTACAAGAGGATAGTTTATGCTTTCAAAAGCATCAAAGCTTACTGTTCTGACCTTGGAAGATCTGCATCCCAAGATCACTTTTCTGTTGAAAACCACATACACACCGCCGACTCCGGTACAAGCCATTTTAACTGCACATCTGCAGTTGTCCGCCGCATCTGTAAGCGGATCGTTCAGCGGCAGCTGACTTCCTGTAAGTACAACCGGAATAGGCACATTCTGTATCATAAAGGACAGCATTGATGCCGTATATGCCATTACATCTGTACCATGGATTATTATAACTCCATCGTATTTGCCTACGGCCTTTTCTACTCTTCTTGCGATCTCTGCCCAATCATCCGGTATTATATTAGCGCTGTCTAAAGAACAATAATCTTCAGGCACCAGTATCACATCTTCTCCAAAGCCCAGTATGGCAGCTATATCCTCGCCTGTCAGCCCCGGTGCAAGTCCAAGTTCTCCTTCAACTGCGGAAAAAGTGCCGCCGGTATTTATCATCATTATTTTTTTCATACTTATTTCATAAATCCGTTGATTATCTGTTCTTCAGCTTCCTGTTCTGTAAGACCCAGTGTCATAAGCTTGATGAGCTGTTCTCCTGCGATCTTTCCGATAGCCGCTTCATGGATAAGGCTTGCATCTATGTTGTTTGCTGTAAGCTGAGGGCTGGCTGAAACACTGGCTTCATCCATGATGATAGCATCGCATTCGCTGTGGCCTCTGCATTCGCTGTTTCCGTTGATAACAGAGAAGAATTCCTGTTTTGATCTGTCTCTAGCTACTGAACGGGATACAACGTTCGCACTGCTGTCTGCACCGTTAAGATCAACAGAGAAGTCGGTTTTTGCATACTGTTTTCCGTGTGTCATGATATTTTCACGGATCTCAAGAGTTGCTCCTGCTTCCAGTTTTGCTGTTGTAACACGGATAGTTGAGTCGATGCCCTTTATCTGTGTTGTTTCCATTTCCATATATGAACCTTCTTCCATTATAATAACAGTTTCAGGGTTCATAACATTTTCACCGTTACCGTCTCCGGCACCGTAGTGCTTTTCAACGTATTTTATCTTTGCGTTCTTTCCTACATAGAAAGTATGGATACCGTCATGTTTGGATGTTTCCATTCCCATGTTGTGAATACCGCAGCCTGCGATGATCACAACGTCTGCGCCTTCACCGATATAAAAGTCGTTGTATACCATATCCTTTACACCGCTTTCGCTGATTATAACAGGGATATGAACGCTCTCATTTTTTGTGCCCGGTTTGATAATGATATCGATGCCCGGCTTATCTTCTTTTGTCACTATATCTATGTTCGCGGTGGTGTTTCTGCTGCTAAGTTCTCCGTTGGCACGGATATTGTATGCGCCCTTTGGCACTTCATGCAGGTCAGCCACCTGTTCAAGCAAGTTTTTCTGAATAATATCCATTCTGTATACTCTCCCGTTCCAAACTAAATTTTTTCTTCAAGTCTTTTGCAGTTTACAGCTTCAAGAAGGAGCTTAGGGAAAACTTCTTCTTTTGTTCCGATGTTGCTTATCTTTCCGTTTGCAAGAACTATTATTTTATCTGCAATATTTAAGATACGTTCCTGATGGGATATGATCAGGATAGCACCGTTTATATCATCACGCATCTTTTCAAATACTTTGATAAGGCTGTTGAAGCTCCAAAGGTCGATACCCGCTTCCGGTTCATCAAAGAGCGAAAGCTTTGTTCCTCTTGCAAGGATCATAGCTATCTCTATACGCTTAAGTTCCCCGCCGGATAAACTGTTGTTCACTTCTCTTTCAACATAATCTCTTGCGCAAAGGCCAACTTCAGATAAAATATCGCATACCTGATGTGTTGTCATTGTTTTTCCTGATGCTATAGACACCATATCTTTTACCGTGAGTCCTTTAAAGTGTACAGGCTGCTGGAACGCAAAGCTTATGCCTTTGTTGGCTCTTTCTGTTATATTCAAACCGGTGATATCTTCACCGTCCAGCAGGATCTGTCCACTGGTTGGTGTTATGATACCTGCTATGATCTTAGCAAGTGTGGATTTCCCTCCGCCGTTAGGTCCGGTGATAGCCACAAAATGCTCGTCTATCGTAAGGCTTATATCGTCGAGAATAACCTTTTCCTGTCCGTTTTCATCCTCGACTACATATGAGATGTTCTTTAACTCTAACATTTCTTCCTCCGTATATTACTTTTGCCGGAATACCCGGCTTACTCTCTCTGTTTAAACTTGACGAGATAAGGTTCTTATCAGTTATCAAAGGTCAAAAGATACCTTTCTCTCCAAGATAGTTATTATATCACACTTTATCTTCTTCTGACAAGTTCGATAGCCTCTTTTCCTGTCATATGCTCTATAGTTATCTCAACCATGAGCATAGGCGCCACGTCTTTTTCAATAGCCTTCTGTCTATTTTCCGCACTATCGTGAGGTGCATACTTTTGGGCAAGAGCATCTATCGCATTCCAAATCTCCTTTGGATCCTCCATTATCCTGGCTCTTCCAAATGCGATCACACTTCTGAAATATGTAGTGTATTTCTCTGAAACGATTTCATCCTGATCTATAACACAAAACGATACTTTGTCATTTTCTTTTATTGCATCGATTTTATGCCCTGTCTTTGCGCAGTGGAAATATATCTTTCCATCGCGATATACATAGCTCAAAGGCACCGCATAAGGATATCCGCCATCGCCGCTGACTGCCAAAACTCCGGATGTTCCTCTTTCTAAAACAGCTATTGTTTCCTTTTCAGAAAGCTGCTGTTTTTGTCTTCTCATTTCTCTGAACATACTTACTCCCTCTCTTTCAAAATCCATCTGAACAAGCTTCTTTCCGTTAGGAAGCTCTTCTTCCTTCTTTTCTTTTAAAATGAATCTTTCCGCTGCCAAGGCTTCCTCCAAACCCTTCTCGTCTATCTGATGGTGGACCAAAGCCAGGTCGTCAAACTCATGCAAATACGGAGACTCTGACACGAAGCTGTCATCGGTATTTACCTGTATAATGCATGACACATATCTCGCTCCGGTCTTTTTTACAGCCTTTATAAAACTATCATATCCAACGTATTCTATAAACAGGTTTGCCACTGCTTTATCCGCTTTCGGCAATTCATACTCTTCCTGTGTTATGTCCGCAAGGACACCTTCAAAGGTATCTCTTAACTCTCTGTATCTTTCCCGGCAGGCGTTAAGATAATTTTCATTTATATCCACACCGTAAACTTTCTTTATCTTTTCCGGGTCTATATGCTCAAGGCCGTTTCCTCCGGCTATCCCAAATATCATTATTTTCTCCGCCGGATCTCTGTGAAACTGTTCCTTCATCATCCGGTTCATAGTCTGAAGCTGAAGCACAGAATCAAGGCTCATATGTTTTTCATAACTGTCAAGAGATACACTCTTCCATGGGTTTTCTCTCATTTCATTACCTCTATTTATCTTCCAGCAGTTTCCTTAAAAGATTCTCTCTGTCGTTTATAAACAGCTCTGTTATTCTATAACTGTCAGTATCCGTATAACTGCATTTGTGTATAGATCCGCCGTCAAAGGAGAGGATATCTGCTCCCGGCAGCCCCAGCAGTATCGGCGAATGACTTGCTATAATAAACTGAGCTCCCCTTGAAGCCAAAGCTTCTATTTCGATAAGCAGCGTCAGCTGTCTCTGAGGGGACAAGGCTGCTTCCGGTTCATCCAGTATATAGACTCCTTTAGGAAGAAATTTTCCCTGTACCAGGGACAGAAAACTTTCCCCGTGGGATTGTTCATGAAATGAACGTCCGCCCGTTTCGGCATAATATACCTCCGCCGGATCATTGCCGCGATATTCTTCAGCTTTGCTGGCAACATTATAAAAACTCTCTGCTCTTAAATAATAATTACTGTACGCTCTAACCGGGCCCTTTATTATTTTCAAAGATCTGTATAGGTCAGAATGAGAATCAAAAGTTGAGAACCTGTAATTCTTTGTTCCCCCTTCTGCGTTAAAACCGTAGGCCACTGCGATCCCTTCTAAAAGAGTAGACTTTCCTGTCCCATTTTCCCCCACGAAAAAAGTAACAGGATTTTCGAACTCCAGCTTTTTCAAATTTCTAAGACATTTTATATCGTAAACATAACTGTCTTCCGAAACAGAAGACCAATCCACTTCTATCCCTCTAATGAAAAGATCTTTCAATACAGCACCCCTGTCAAAAAACTTCATAATATTCTTTATTATACCATAATATCCTCTCCTATAGTAGATATCACTGTTTATTGACATCTTTCGGATCAGCAGATATCATTTATCTGTAGAATAAAAAGGAGTGTTGAACCAATGAAAAAAGAAAGTGCATGGAAAACATATACACAAGAAGAACTTCAGGAGCTTGAAGCTCTGAACAAACGCTATCGCGATTTCCTCGATGCAGGAAAAACAGAAAGAGAATGTGTTAAGGAAATAATAAAACAAGCCGAAGCCAGAGGCTACAAAAGCATTGAAGAAATAGAAAACTCAGGCAAAAAACTTGTTCCGGGAGATAAAGTCTATACCGTGATGATGAAAAAAGCCGTTACCCTTTTCAACATCGGTGAAAAACCTTTAAAGGAAGGTATGAATATACTTGGCGCTCACATCGATTCTCCAAGACTTGATGTTAAACAAAACCCTCTTTACGAAGAAGGCGGTTTTGCTTATCTTGACACACATTATTACGGCGGAATAAAAAAATACCAGTGGGTAGCCATCCCTCTGGCGATCCACGGTGTTGCTGTAAAAAAAGACGGCACTGTATTTGAGATCTGCATCGGGGAAAAAGAAGATGATCCGGTATTCTTTATATCAGATCTTCTCGTACACCTTTCTCAGAAACAGCTGGAGAAAAAAGGCTCTGTTGTTGTGGAAGGGGAGGATCTTAACCTTACTGTAGGAAATATCCCTCTCACAGGTACAGAAAAAGATGCTGTAAAAGCAAACACATTAAAACTTTTAGAAGAATACTACGGACTTCAGGAGGAAGATTTCATTTCTGCCGAACTTGAAATCGTTCCTGCAGGAAAAGCAAAGGAATGCGGACTGGACAAAAGCATGATCATGGCTTACGGGCAGGATGACAGAGTATGTGCATACACTTCTTTGGAAGCCATGCTTAATACAGATTCTGTGGAAAAAACAGCAGTATGTATCCTGGTGGATAAAGAAGAGATCGGTTCTGTTGGTGCAACCGGTATGAGGAGCCGTTTCTTTGAAAATTCAGTTGCAAGAATTATGAACTGTATGGCTTCCTACAGTGAATTCGATTTAAGAATGACTCTTCAGAATTCAAAGATGCTATCTTCAGACGTAAGCTCTGCATATGATCCTATTTACTCATCTTCATACGACAAAAACAATGTTGCATACCTTTCAAAAGGCATGGTGTTCAATAAATTCACCGGTTCCAGAGGGAAAAGCGGTTCCAACGATGCCAATGCGGAATATCTTGCTCAGCTGAGAAACATAATGGATGAAAACAAGGTTAAATTCCAAACCGCTGAGCTTGGAAAAGTTGACCTCGGAGGCGGCGGAACTATAGCCTACATATTAGCTCTCTACGGAATGGATGTTATAGACTGCGGAGTTGCGGTGCTGAACATGCATGCTCCTTGGGAAGTTACCAGCAAAGCAGATATATATGAAGTTAAGAAAGGCTACGAAGCTTTCTTGAAAAACGCTTAACTCAATGCAAAAACAGTTAAAGGCGGATCCGATATTTTCGGTCCGCCGTTTTCATCTTTTTATTTATTTAAAATTTTTCCCAATGCACCTTGCTTTGATCAAGTTCTTCAAGCTTATGTGGTTCCGGATGCTCTGCGGGTATTCCTAAAGAAAGGATCGCCTGAAGCTCATACCTCTGAGGCACTCCAAACAGATCTCTAACAAATTCAGCACTGCTCTGTCCATTTTCAGCATATCGTTCTCTTCCCTGGATCCAGCAGCTTCCTATACCTAAAGAATCTGCCATGTTGTGCATGTTTGACATTGCAATGGAACAATCCTCGGGCCATACACTGCTCAATTCTGAATCCGCTATAACAACTATCGCAGCTCCTGCCTGCTCCAGCATCACCGATCCATGATCCCTTACCTTTGCAAGTTTCTTCAAAGTATCCCTGTTCTCAACAACTATGAATTCACAGGGTTTTCTGTTTCTGCTGGTAGGAGATAAAAGCCCCGCATTGAGTATCATCTCAAGCTTTTCCCTCGGGACAGCTTCTCCCGTGTATTTTCTTATACTTCTTCTTTTCAACAAAATATCAAGCATATCTTTATTCCTTTCATCTTTGTTTTAAGTCACTGTAAGCATATTATACAGTTTAAGCAGTCTAATGTCGTCTTTTGATACCTTCAGCTGACCTATAAGTGCAGCATCCTCCTTAAGAGGCACTTTTGAAAAAAGCATCTTCATAGCAATAGGCATCATTGGTCTGGAAGACACTGCATTGAACAGCCCCCACTTAGTGTCAGAATCCAAATATGAAGCAAGGATCTGCACGCTGGCCTGTTCCATTGGCGTATCTCTGTTAACCAGAGAGATCAATGTCATAGCATCATAGTGCTCGATGTAACCCCAGTAGGTTGTCTCGCATTTCATGTAGTTGTCAAAATCCTTGAAATTCATGTACATCATTATCTTGTACTTATATTCTTCCGTAAGTGAGAGAACATCAAATACACATTTAATGATCTGATTGCTCCGACCGTCATAAATATATGAATAAAACTGAGACAGGCCGCTGAAGAACGCCGGATTAGCACTCTTTCCGGTGATCTGCACTCGATTTGGTCTGCAATACAGCAATTCTTCCACATGGACCTGCAGAGCATCCGCAAGATCATACAGGGTTTCCACATCTACAGTTATCTCTCCTTTTTCATACTTTGAGACTGTAGATTTGCTCTTGCAGATCTCCTCCGCCAGCTGCTCCAAAGTCTTTTTCCGCAGTTTTCTGTAATTTCTTATCTGCTGCCCCACGTATTTGTTAATATCAGACATGACCTCTCCTCGAAAAGTTTCTTTAAAATATACAAATCCCTTATTTCTTGTATTTTTTTTAATATTTTTTTCTAATTATACTATTTCGGGAGGGATATTTCTACTTTTAATCAACTTTTTTGATTTTTTGTTTATTATTACGAAACTTACTCAATTTTGACGTACCGCAGTGATATTGTTAAAATAAAAACATAATTCGGCTGGTTCAGCAGGAATAAGAAAGTGTTATTACCCTACATAAAACCAATACCACAAAACAAGAAGCCTAATCTTAATTGATCGGCTTCTTGTTTTGTTTATTGCTGTAATTAAATTCTATTGATGTCTCTTCTAATAACCGCTCCGTAGGAGATCCTGTACGATTCTCCTTGCCTTGAGTACAAAGCCCTGTCTATATCTAATGAGAGAGCTGATAAAGCTTCTTGAAATTCCGGCAGACCTTCGGCTCTTTCTATGAGTCTTTCGAGGAATTCTCTTGGAGTGTCCTCTTCTTTTTTTCTGATCTCTCTTTTTCTGCATTGTTTTACAAGATACAGATAAACTCCCTTAGCCGTATCCCTGTTCTTTTTTATAAACATATATACTCTGAATCTGTTTTTCAGAGCAGCAAAGAGTTTTGACGCAGATGATTTTTCAGTTCTAACTATCCTTTCAGAGATCACCGCATTTTCACTTTCGCTTTTTCGGGTTTTTATGCTTCCGAGTTTTTTGATCACAAACACTGCACCGATAAGCAGGATCACTCCCAGAACTATCATTATGGAACCCATACCTACCATACTGCCTTCTATAAACAGCTGATCTCCTCCTGCGTCAGAAGCATTCGATTGCTGTAACGGTATTACCTCCTTAGACAATCTTGGGAACAACGCCGCAAAAGGCTGGATCAGACTGAGCAAAACTGTGTCCAGCGATACTGCTGCAGCCGCCAGGCCCTTCCATATGCCAACCAAGCCCTCACCGGCAGAGGCCGCAGCGACACCTAGAATAAACAGCATGATCAACGCCAAAACCGAAAAAGCAGTCACTGTAAAGAGCCATCCTCTGAGGCCCAGCGGTCTTCCGCATCTTCTTACCGCTGTACCAAAACATACAGCTATAAACCCTAACGTCATAACCGTTCCGGGTCCTGCTTCCAGCCCAAAAAACGCCGAATACACAGCAAAAGCCGCCACTATCAGCACTGTAACATCTAAACATAGAAGCATGTGTTTTATCTGCGGGGAAGTCAATGCAAATCCTGCCCCCTGCACAGTCAGCCATATCACAGAAAGCAGCATAAATATCAACGTGCCAAAGCCGCACCAGCCGTCAGCAGCAATACACAGCGCAATGATCGCCGCAGCCAAAACTGCATTCAATATGGCAACACTTCTCAAAGAACGTTCTTTTAAAAGAAATACCCTGTTCGCTGCATAGATCAGTGGAGCATACAGCAGTATTACTCCCGGGAAAAGCCACCATTTGATCCCGTTTTGGGATGCCACTATGCAATATACTGCTATAAAATCGCAGGCCACCGCCAACTGCACCGCTACAGAAGAAAATGCATACTTTCTGTTCATATCACATTCCCTCCTTTAAATCTTTAAGACATAAAGTCTCAAAGCCCGTATAATTTGATACCTCTCTGTATGACAGAACCGTGGCGGTATCCGGTCCCAGCTTATATATGAAGCCTTGATCTTCAAGCTTACTGCCATCGTATGTAATATAGTAAAACCTTCCGGCTTCTGAAATTTTTGCAAGAACAGGAGCTTCATCAAATACTGAGTTCTGCTTAATTATCTTTGAACCTTCTTCGGACCTGATATCCTGCTCCGGAAGATATGCTGCCAGCATCTGAAGCATTCCGTAAGGTTCCTCTTCACCAAAACGATTGAGAGGCTGATGACGTTCACCTCTACTCAGGCTTAACCCGCAGCGTATATGCTTTCCGCACAGAGCAATGATCTCTGATGCCAGAATACTTAATGCCTCTTCCATTTCCTGTTTGTGCTTATCCGGGCCGCTGAAGCTTTCCCCGTCAAATACAAAATGCACGCTTTTCGGCAATATATCTTCATAAACATTAACAGACAAAGGCAATCCTCGAGCTGTCAGTCTCCAGTTTATGCTTTTTGCCGGATCCCCTGCTGTGTACCCTCGAGATGAACGGATTAGCGTAGGATCCTTCATTATGCCCTTAGTACCTGTGTCAGAAGTCCAGCGATTTCTCAAAAATGGCTCCGGTGTTACCGGCACTATTGCAGGGTATACTGAAAAGCTGCAGATATCCTCTTCAGAGATCCTTCGTTCTGTCTGCATCAGCCCGAATCCGTCTCCTGTTCTGAGCCTCCATCCTTCAGTAGAATAAACTCCTCTTTTTTGAGCTGTCCATTTTGAAGAATATGCTATTGATTCATGCCAAAGCAGCAGCGGAAAATGCTTTTCTCCTACCGATTCTTCAGAAGCCCCTTCCTCCTTAAGGATGACTTTTTCCCATTCATCAGGAGCTCTGCTCTCTTCCGGGACTATGCACAATTCTTTCGAAAGAGGACAAAATACATCCAGCCACACTACCGGAAGGATCTTATCGTTCTTCACTTCTATATCAAAGCTCAGTTCTTCTCCGGGAAACATACCTTTGCTTCCGCCGGAAACCTTAAGATAGATCTTTTGAGAAGAAGCTTTTCCCCATAATCGGGCAGTCATTCCCAAAACAAACATGAAAATAAGGACTCCTGCAGGATATATCCACCCCAGAAAAGCAAAGATCACGCCTGCCCCAAGACAGCCCCAGGCAACAGAAAGCGACACCAGCCACCCTGAATGTCTCGACTCTACTTTATCCTTCATTTACGAGTTCCTCCGGTGCAGGTGCTCCCGGCACTCTGTTTAATATTTCTTCCAAGATATCAGCTTCTCTTACCCCGCTGAATCTCGCACTGTTTTCCACCACAAGACGATGATCCAGCACGCAGTGAGCCAGCGCCTTTACATCATCCGGGACAGCATAATCTCTTCCGTCCATTGCAGCCCATGCTTTTACCGCTTTGTACAAAGCCCTGGCAGCTCTTGGACTTGCTCCCATCATAAGCTGACTGTGATTTCTTGTTGCATTACAAACAGCAATGATATAGTCCGCCACCGCATCAGAAACATGAACGTTATTTACTTCCCCTCTAGCCTTAAGTATCTGTTCACTGTTTGTTACAGACTCTACTTTATCAAAGGGGATCTCATCTCCAAGACGATGGAGCATTTCTCTCTCTTCTTCAGGAGAAGGATAGCCCATACTTATCTGTATAAGGAATCTGTCCATTTGAGCTGCAGGAAGCTTGAATGTACTTTCCATTTCCACCGGATTCTGAGTAGCCAGCACCACAAAAGGTTCCGGAAGCTTATAGCTCTCGGTATCTATAGATATCTGGCGCTCCTCCATTGCTTCCAGCAAAGCGGACTGAGTCCTAGGGATAGCGCGGTTTATTTCATCCGCAAGCAGTATGTTTGTCATAACAGGGCCTTTTTTCAGTTCAAAATCCCCTGTCTTCTGATTGAATATCCTCATGCCTATTATGTCACTTGGCAGCATGTCCGGTACAAACTGTATCCTGCCGTGATCGCAGCCTAAAGCTTTGGATACGGTTTTCACCAAAGTGGTTTTTCCTACTCCCGGCAGGTCATTCAGAAGCACATGCCCCTCCGCAAGCACCGCCATTATTACCAAACGGATCTTTTCACTTTTCCCGATTATTATTTTCTCTGTTTCCTGCTGGATCTTTTTAGCAAGCTCTTGTACTGACATATCTTCTCCTTTTCTATATCCATCAATAAAAGATTTTTCCCTCATATACTACTTTCGTTTTCTCTTCCGAGACTTCTACCAATGTCACCGCGCAATTCTTATGGACTCCGTCTCCCCAGAAATCCTTCAGTTCTGTTTCCCTGATATTTGCCAGGATCCCTTTCAGCGCACATCCGTGAGTGGATACCAAGATGGTTTTATCCTTATTTGAAGGATCCTTTAACAGATCCTGCCAAAATGCTCCCGTTCTTTTGATCACATCTTCAAAACTTTCTCCGCCTTTAGGCACCCTGTAAAGATGCGGTGCTTCAAAAAAATATGAGAAATAGGGATCCGGCACAGTATGACCGTAAGCTCCGTATGACAATCCTTCATACTCCCCGAAGCTGATCTCCTGTATCCTTGCATCCTTTATGATCTCAACTTCTTTTTCTCCTGCTATCAAAAGAGCTGTTTCATAAGCCCTTGACAGAGGTGATGAAAATACTTCATCAAAATTTATATTTTTCAGTGCAGCTCCCGTTTCTTTTGCAAGTTCTCTTCCGTAATCGTTCAGTTTTATATCTGTCTGCCCCTGAAGC
>JAFQKJ010000086.1 GCA_017397005.1 Bacillota bacterium | reverse complement strand
TCGAGACAAGAAGTTCTTCTCCTGTAAGGATCTTGAGGGGAGAAGATATGCAGACATCTGTAACCGGCATATATCCTGCGGGCGAAGGTCCCGGATATGCAGGAGGTATCATGTCTGCAGCGGTAGATGGTATCAAAGCTGCAGAAAAAGTAATGCTCAAGTAGACCGGCGATATTAGCTGTATATTTATGAAAAAACCGAATATACTTTACTATGCTGACAAGTGAACGGCAAATCCATAGGCAAAGTGAGAGGGAATATGTCCGTCAAAGATGAATTGTTATTCGATTTTGCTGTCAACATGCCCAGAGTATTGGTATCCGGCAGGACTACGGTACTGGATAATGTGAAGAAAGTCATGCTGCTGACAGATACAGAAATAACAGTCTTCAACGGACAGAGATTCACTTCACTGAAGGGCAGCGGATTTGTCATAACTCAGTTGAAAGACGAAAGGATGCTGGTGGCAGGTAAAGTTGAGGAGATCAGGTTTTTTGAGACATCACAGGAAGATACGGATAGAGGGTACCGATCTTCCGGGAATAGTGAATAAATGCATAAGGAACGGCATACTGCTAAAGGATCTGAGATATGAAGATCAACTTGAATCTACAGTTGAAGTCAAGGATGATGATTATCACAGATTAAAAAAGATCGCAGGCCACTCTTACCGTATGACTACGATAAGTGAGGGAGGCACTATCCCGTTTCTCAACAAGATAAAATCGAACATACCTACGATCATAGGCGCCTTTTTATTAGGTGCCTTGATTTTTTATCAGGGCTTGTTCGTTGCAGAAATCAGAGTGGATGGTTACAGAAGCATAACAGAGGCAGAAATAAGACAAACACTTGCTGATGCCGGTCTTGAAGAAGGCGTCAGAAAACCGGAAAACTACGATAACATCAAGGCTGCACTTTATGAAAACCATAGCAAGATAACCTGGGTAAGCATTTATGAAGACGGCAGATCGATCAAAGTCAACATAGCTGAAGCAGGCAAGGCAGAAGAAGCAAAGAAGAAAGATATGACACCTGCTCACATCGTCGCTGCCAGGTCAGGAATAATTGAGAAAATAACTCCGCTTCAGGGAAATGCCAAAGCTCAAAAGGGAGACTACGTCAATAAAGGCGACATCCTTATAAGCGGCAGATACAAGTACCAAAGCACCGACTACAGTAAGGGGGACGGATTCTTCTATATGTACAGCCATGCCGAAGGGCAGGTCCTTGCCAAAGTTCCCAGGCAGGTGACTCTTTACATGCAAAAAACCCGGCCGAGCGAAAAACTCACGGGGAGAAGCATCCCCGGGCTTTACATAAAGATAGGAGATATGGAGATCGATACGGCAAATATGATGAACAGATATAAGATTTCCGTAAGGAGTGAAACTGTACTGATGGACTTAGTTCAGCCGCTGCCTTTGAAAATAAGCTTCGTTGAGGTCAGGGAAACCGAGGCTGAAAAGCAGAGGATATCTCCTGAAAAAAGAAAGGCTGTGACGGAGGCTGCCATAAGACAATACAAAAGGGAAGAAATGACGAGCGGAGAAGAAATAATAAGTTATGATATAGAATTTTCGGAGACAGAAAACCTTATCATAGCCGATGTTTTCATGGAGGTGCTGGAGGATATCGGAGAAGAACGAAAAATCGACATGAAGAAAGAGGAAAAATCCGAAAAAGATAGATAAAAACAGGGAAAGAAAGCTCTGTTTGTGGTACAATGACTATGTATAATAAAATGACACGAGCAAGGAGACGTA
>JAFQKJ010000085.1 GCA_017397005.1 Bacillota bacterium | reverse complement strand
TCCAGAATTCATTGTTTTTTCGTTTTCTCAAACGTTTCAGTCTTATTTTAGACTGTAAAGGAATTGTCTGTTTTCCTGCACTATATAGTTTTCAAAGTTCATGCTCGCTATCGGCGAGCTTTTATAGATTACCACTAATTCATTGATATGTCAACACTTTAACAAAAGTTTTTTTATAATTTTTTCTTTTAATATATGCTGTTTTGTATTATAGTGAAACTGTAAAAAATACCGGAGGTACAATATGAAGGAATATGTATTTAAACCACAAGGAGTCTGCTCAAAACAGGTCAGATTTGTTTTGAACGACGGCAAAATAGATAATGTAGAATTCACCGGCGGATGCCACGGTAACCTAAAATCTATCGCTGCACTGGTAAAAGGCATGAAGGCCGAAGATGTAATAGAAAGGCTTTCAGGAATAACCTGCGGGTTCAAGAAAACATCCTGCGGAGATCAGTTCACTCTCGCATTAAAAGCAGCTCTCGAAGATAAAGAATAATACTTAAAAACAAGAAGGATATCATTTCCCCAATGATATCCTTCTTTTATTAATCAGTTATTTTCTTTGGTTAAAGAGTTTTTTCTGTTCTTTCTTTAGCAAAGAACAATCCTATAATTGTAATTACAACAAACACTATAAGGAATGCCACTACAGCTGTTCTGTGAGCGAAGCAAGCTGCAATCACCATGAAGATACATCCGCATACTGCCACGAACGGAGCTATTATTCTCTTGAATGTCGGAAGCTCTTTGAATGTCATCATCTTGAAGAAGATAGGAATATACATTGCGTATATTGCTACGATAGGAAGTTCTGATGAGTCAAAGCTGAAGAATCCGAACCAAGATGTTGTAAGGTTAGCGCCGTAGAAGTAAAGCAGCCAAGCACCTGCCAGGAGCACACCAAAGATAGCCGCATTTGTAGGCATATTTGTTGCTGGTGAAATTTCCTTGAACAGTTTTGGATTTGGGCCTCTGTCTCTTGCTGCCAGTGAGTACATACCTCTTGTACAAGCAAGCATAAGTCCGTTAAGTGTTCCAAGACATGAAATGATAACGAATACGAAGATCAGTGTTCCGCCAACTGAGGTGAATACTGTTTCGAATGCCATTCTTGCTGCAGCTTCACCGCCAGCCATCATTTCTTCATTTGTTACCGCGCCTGCAAGACCTACGTAGTAAAGGATATATACAGCCATGATGATAAATGTTCCGCCTACGAGAGCTCTAGGAAGATTTTTCTTTGAATCCTTGAGTTCTGAGTTGATGGATGTTGCGATTACTCATCCTTCATATGCGAAGGATGTAGCTACTACTGCTGTGAACAGAGCTGTTCCTGACGGCATATCTGTAACAACGTGTGTGAAGTTGTATGTAGTCATGCCTGTCTTCAGTCCGAAGATAGTTCCTACTACTGCCATAAGGAGTAATGGGATGAGCTTTATAATTGTAGTTGCAACCTGGAATTTACCTGCCAGTATCGGTGAAAGAGCATTAAGAGCATAGCTTGCTACAAGATAGAAGCATGCGATAACCATACATATACCGCCTGTAATATCTTCTACACCGAATAAAACGCATGTGTATCTTGCTGATACCCACGCAAGTACTGATGTCAATGTAGGGTAGTAGATCATTGTTAAGAACCAGCCCATCATATAACCGTATTTAGGGCCTATTGTAGCTTCTGCATAGTCTACGACTCCATTAACTTTTTCATACTTGGTTGCCATAACCGCAAAGGAATATGCGCAGGCAATCATGATTACGCCGCCGATGATCCATGCGAGTATACCAAGCTTCATGTCTCCGCCGGTACAGCTCAGGACCTTTTCAGCCTTGAAGAATACACCACTGCCCACTACTATACCTACTACCATGGCCATAGCAGTGATCAATCCGTATCTTTTTTGCATACCATTGTCCATTTTGTCTACCTCTTTCTATTTTATACCACTATTTTAATCCCTTTTCCCAACTTATTGAATATACCACATCACCGGATCTCTTTCAAGTGATTGTAAACAAAAAGCTGTTATTTCAACGTTTTTATCGATATTTTTTCCTTATTTTTCAATTCTTTCCTTCGAAAAACGCATCCCGATCAAAGTTATCACTGATAATACTATAAGGAAGGCTATAACTGCGCCTCTATGAGAGAAGCACGCCGCTACTACCATAAATATACATCCGCATACAGCAACGCTTGGTGCTATAACTCTTTTAAACAGCGTCAGATCCTTGAACGTCATCATTTTAAAGAATATAGGTATATACATTCCGTATACAGCAACTATAGGCAGTTCTGACGAATCGAAACTGAAAAATCCAAACCACGGGGTCGTAAGATTTGCTCCGTAAAAATACAGCAGCCAGAAAGCCGCCAGCAAAACACCAAAGATGGCAGAATTAGTAGGCATATTAGTTGTTGGAGATATTTCTCCAAACATATCAGGTCTGGGGCCTTTTCCCCTTGCCGAAAGGGAATATATACCTCTTGTGCATGCAAGCATAACTCCGTTAAGAGTTCCTAGGCATGATATTATTACAAACACAAACACGAGAGTTCCACCCACCGAAGAAAATACGGTTTCAAATGCCAGTCTGGCTCCTGCTTCTCCGCCAGCCATCATTTCTTCGTTAGTTACCGCTCCTGCCAGACCTACATAATAAAGGATATAGACCGCCATTATTATAAAAGTCCCGCCAACCAGAGCTCTCGGGAGGTTTTTCTTTGAATCTTTTATTTCCGAATTTATAGACGTGGCAACTATCCAGCCGTCATACGCAAAAGCTGTGGCAACCACTGCAGTAAATAATGCAGTTCCCGTGGAAACTTCAGTCACTATATTAGTAAAATTGTATGAAGTCATACCGGTCTTTAATCCGAAAACAGTTCCCGCCACTGCCATTAGCAGGAGAGGTATGAGCTTTATCACTGTAGCACACACCTGAAATTTGCCTGCCAGTACCGGTGAAAGAGCATTAAGCGCATAACTCAGTACCAGATAGAAACAAGCGATCACCATACATATTCCTCCGGTTATATCTTCTACTCCGAACAATACGCAGGTATATCTTGCAGACACCCAGGCAAGCACAGCAGTTAAGTTAGGATAATACACCACCGTAAGTATCCAGCCTAAAGTATAGCTGTATTTGGGCCCTAATGCCGCTTCTGCATAGTCAACTATACCGTTGATCTTTTCATACCGTGCAGCCATTACGGCAAAAGAATATGCGCATGAGATCATAATTATCCCGCCGATGACCCATGCAAATATCCCGAGCTTCAAATCACCTCCGGTGCAGTTTAAAACTTTTTCTGCTTTAAAAAATACACCGCTTCCTACCACGATCCCTACTACCATAGCCATGGCAGTAACAAGGCCATATCTTTTCTGTAATCCGTTTTCCATTGATCTTTCTACCCCAAGCAGCTACCAGTTCATAGCTATCTGCTTTAGTGTCTGCTTAGCTTCCGCAAGCTTTTCTTCTACATTCGCACCCACCACATCAATAAAGTCTGCGGATACTCTTACAAATTCTTTTACACCGAGAGTTTTGAGAACGTATTTAAGATATTCAGTTCCCGGATCAGTCTCTCCTACATATCCACCTGCAGTCTGGATGAAAACAGCTTTTTCTACCTTGCTCAGGCCTTTGAGTCCTTCTGCTGTGGCTTCAAAATTGAGACCGCCTACAAAAATATGTTCAATATATATTTTCAGAAGAGCCGGGAACGCAAGATCCCAATAAGGAGCACCTATCACTATCCTGTCAGCCTCAGAAAACTGTTTTGCGTATCTGAGCATCGGATGATCCCAGTCCTTATCTGCCACGATACCGTATCTGGCATTTACCATATCTATGTCATAAGGTTTCAAATCTTCTTCCTTCAATACTACTGTCTCGATCTCACAATCAGGTTTTGCCTGTTTAAGGTCTTGCAAAAAACTATTGCATAAGATTTTTGTTCTTGATTCTTCGTCCTTTTTCATACATGAGTCAACAAATAATACTTTCATCTTCGATCTCCTTCTATTTGTATTTATATGGTTTATGATCTCTTTTTTCCAAAAATGCTGACATCGCTTCAAATTTATCTTCAGTGTCATAGCACATTGCAAACTTTTCCGTTTCCATTTCAAAAGCTTCTTCGCAGCTCATTTCCCAGCCTTTATCTATGCATTCTTTCATAGTCTTCATTGCTATCGGAGCTTTATCTGCGATCTCGAAAGCCAGTTCCATTGCCTTGTCCATAAGTTCTTCTTTAGGTACTATGAACTGAACTATTCCCAGATCATAAGCTTCCTGAGCTTTTATTATTTTTCCTGTATACATCAGTTCCTTGGCTTTTCCTTTACCTACCACGTCCGCCAATGTCTTTGTGCTTCCCCAGCCCGGTATAGTCCCCAGCTTTATCGTAGGCATCCCTATCTTCATATTATCTGCCGCCACTGTAAGATCACTTACAAGGACCACTTCCATTCCGCCTCCCAGGCAGAAACCATGAACAGCACAAATTACCGGTACTCTGCAGTTTTTAACAGAATTTACACATTTTTTCCCAAGTTTTCCAAAATCAAAAGCTGCCGCTCCTGTAGTTCTGATCTCTTCTTTAATATCTCCTCCTACGGAGAAAGCTTTTTCTCCCGCCGCATCGAGAACTACGCAGTACACGTCTTTATCTTCTTCGACTTTTCCAAAAGCTTCTATAAGCTCTGTTATAAGTTCTGAGTTAAAAGCATTCATTGCTTCAGGTCTGTTCAGTGTTATCTTAGCGATATGTTCTTCCTTTTTATAAACTATGTAACTCATACCATTGCCTTTCGTTGATTCTAATATTTTAAAAAGTGAGAGACAAACTCTAAATGAGCCATCTCTCACCGGAGCTTAAGTATTAGTTTACCTTTCTGTTTCTTGCGTTGTCCAGTTCGATCCTCCAAAGTTTGGTTATTTCCTCTCCCGGAGCCATTTCTTCTGCTTTTGAAAGGGTTTCTTCAGCCTCTTCAAGTCTGCCGCAGTTTATATAAACCGCAGCCAGATTGCAAAGAAGTTCAGGGTCGTCTTTTTCTATAAGAGCTGCTTTTTTGAAATACTTTTCTGCATTGTCGTAGTCACTTAAAGACGCATAGCATAATCCCAGTTCATTATAAGCATCGCTCTGAGAAGGTTTGATCCTTCCTACTTCTTCAAAGAAAAATACAGCCTTTTCAAATTCTCCCAGCTTTCTATAGCCAAGGCCTATAAAGAACAGCAGATTCCACCACTCTTTATATTTTTCATACAGAGGAAGAAGGATGTCAAGGCCTTCCTGCGCTCTGTCATTCATCACTTCCAGATAGCCCTTTTCGTATATGATAAGGTCATCTACCTGAGTCATCCTTTCTCTTACATCTTCAGCCATAGCTGCTTCCTTTGTAAGAGCAAGGAATTTTGTCCATACTTCTTTTGCTTCCGCATAAAGCTTTTTGTTCATATAGAAGAACCCAAGGAAGTAGTAACTCTGATCGTATTCAGGGAATTCCTTTGTGAGCTGTTCAAAGGCTTTCACAGATTCTTCTCTGAAGACAACTTTTTTATTTGCATCTTCTTCCTCTTCATTCATATATATATCTCTGCAAGCTCTTGCATAGTTGTACAGCGCTTCAGGAGATTCAGGAAGTTTAGGATCTCTTGTTGTAGGAGCTGTAAGCTTTGCATCTTTTCTTACCCATCTGTCGTAAATGTCTGTAGCTCTGAAAAGGATCGCTGCTTCCATGTATTTTCCGCTCTGAGCCATATCTATACCGCTGCCCAGCATGACCAGATACAAACCTTTTACATTATATTTGAGAAATCTTTTGTACTGCTCTGCATAAGGGAAGTTTTTATTCGCTCCGATAACGAAAGTCATAGCCTGAGCTGCAGCAGCCGGAGAAAACCCCATCTTTCCGCTTTCAGTCTTCCTTGCTTCTTTTTCTATAACATCCAGAGATACCGGGATAGGGATTCCCTTTAAAAATCTTAAGCTCTGATGTCTGTCCACAAACTCATCACTGAGGTTTATGAAAACTATCCTGTCCATTGCCTCTTTAAAATACTTTTCAACATTATTTGCCAATTCCGTTTACCTCCGAATCAAAATATATCCTTCTGCAGGCAGCTTGTCCTCCTGCATCTTTTTCATCAGTAAAAAATACCAGCAGACGAGCCTCATCCATCTTTTTCAGTTCCTTTCCTTCGGAACAATATTCATCTACATTGAATTCAAAAGTCATATAGTTGACTTTTTTGATCAGATCTTTAGCATGTATAGACTCTCCGGATCTGCTTATCTCTTCTCTCAGGAATTCATGGACCAGATCCCCACGATCCTTGTCCGAATACTGAGAAGTCGAGGCCGAACTTATTTTATCATAAAGAAGCAGTTCCTTCAAACCCTCCTTGTTTTTACAGTCTCTATATGTTATATAGTTCCAAAATATATCGTATAGGGCATTTCTGCTTTGAGCTGCCCTGTGATATCCATTACTGAAATAAAACTCCGCAAGGGATGAATAGAATTCAAACGGTGTACATCCTTCCTCTTTCAATATGTATTTTAAAGTGTTTCTGAATCCGGCCTTATTGAAGTACAGTTCTAAAACATGTTCCACCATTTTCAAACGCAGGATCTCATCACTGGTTATGTGATCATTTGAGATGACTTCATAAGGTTCACGGTCTCTATAAACATAACCATATTTCTCTGCCTCTTCGCGAAGTTTAGTACCCTTCAGCAGTTTAAGGAATCCCAGCTGAAGATCATGAGGTTCAAGTCCATATACCTGATCAAAAGAATCCGCAAACATTTCAAATGTTTCATACGGCAGTCCGGCTATAAGATCAAGATGTACATGTACGTTTCTCCCGGCTTCTATCCTTCTTGTATTTTCTTTAAGTTTTTCAAAATCAACTTTCCTGTTGCAGGCTTCCAGCACCTTCGGCTGTGCAGACTGCACTCCTATTTCTATCTGAAAAAGATCTGTCCTCGCTCTTTCAAAGGCTGACAGCATTTCTTCAGACATACGGTCTCCGCATAATTCGAAATGGAAATTTGTGACTCCATTATCATTGTCTATAATGTGA
>JAFQKJ010000011.1 GCA_017397005.1 Bacillota bacterium | reverse complement strand
TATGCTCCAACGTCTTCGCCGCCGTTTACAGCAACGCTGATCATTTTAGCCATTTCTGCTCTTGTTACAGCTTTTTCTGGATAGTAATATCCATCCGGATAACCGCCAATGATGCCTGTAGCAACCATTACGTCTACAGCTTCTACGTTCTGGATAGCAGCAGCGTCTTTCATATCTGATGAATTAGCTGTGTCGCCGGCGAACGCCATTGTGAAGCTGCTAAGTACGAGTGCGAGTACGAGCACCCATGAAAGTACTTTCTTCATTGTCTGTTCCTCCTTAAAAAAATACTCTTCTGAAGGGGGGTTAAAGTTATTAAGTTTTGCAAATTATCTCCCCCTTCTGAAGATAATTTGACATTTTATATAGAAAGGCATAGGGAATACTCCCTGCTCATTCTATCATTCCTATTATACCGTCCTTATCCCTCTCAGTCAATTCTGTTTTTTGATATGTAACAGGACTGTAAAGAAATAATTACGGCATTTTCAGCTATTGAGCTTATTTTAATTATAACTTTTGAGGCGGAAAAGTCCATTACATGAATGTTACAAGTCCATTAACAAAAGTCGAGATTTTGTTAAATTATCACATTTTTGTCAATTAGTCAACTCTATTGCCTTATTTAGCTGGACATCTTCGGCGATCCCAAAGACATTTTGCTGATACATTTTTTCCAAACACTCTATAGTGGTGAAATCCAGCGCTCCGTACACATAAACCCCACTATATGCCTGAACTTTTTTTATGGCTTCCTGTGTTGCTGTATCCAGCACCCCGTTCAGCGGTACATCATAGCCCAGGATGCTCAGCCTCTGCTGCGCCGCATATACGTTCAGCCCCACTTCTCCGGCTTTATATTTCTTGCCTTCGTTCATAGGCGCTACAGTTTTCATTTCATTATATTTCTGTATCGCAGTTTTGTTATCGCCATTATATATAATGTAGGAAGGCGTCAGACCCCTGCCCTGTATGATGTGGTTGTCAGGTGTTGTGAAGTAGTAAACCGAAAGTTTCACTGAAGCACCGTTGTCCAGATTCGTTACTGTCTGAGCTAAACCCTTTCCATAAGTCTCTGAACCTACAAGGACTCCTGCGTAGTTGTCCTGTACCGCTCCTGCAAATATTTCCGCCGCACTTGCGGTATTTTTATTTACCAGCACATGTACCGGTACATCTATTATCTTGTCTCCGTTTGCCTGATATGTATAAACCTTTGTGTTCTGTCTGACATAATTCATTATGGTGCAGCCTTCATAAAGGAAATAGTTTGATACTTCCAGAGCTGAGTTTACCAGTCCCCCCGGATTGTTTCTTACATCTACTATAAGGTCTGAGACCTGCTGTCCATTCTCTTTCAGAGCGTTCCATGCGTTCTCGAATTCTTCCGGTGTGGACGAATAGAAATTAGATATACTAATGTAGGCAGTGTTGTCATCTACCATTTTATATGTAACAGACTGGTCTTTTATAAGTATCCTTTGAAACTTAAAAGTCTTTGTTACTCCATTTCTGTCTGCAACTATAGTCACCGGCACCTGTTTTGAGGATCTTGTTACAGCTGCTGCGTCCGCCGCAAGCTTTCCCTTCATAGACACGCCGTCTACGCTGACTATGATGTCTCCCACCTGCATGCCGGCTTTCTTTGCCGCAGAATCCGTAAGAAATGCGTGTATCACCACACCTTTGTCCGAGTTTCCGTACTGCACGCCTATACCGTAGGTTTCCCCTGTGGCAACAGACATAAAATCGTCTCCCTCATCGCTGTTTTCATAATATTCACTGTAAGGGTCCAGCTGTTCGAATATCCCTTCGTATGCTCCGTCGATAAGTTTATCCACATCAACTTCGTCGACATATAATTTGTCGATATGATCCAAAACTTCTTCCATATCTTTAAGTTGAGATCCTATGGTGTCAGAAACTTTCGCCAACGCCACAGCGTTTTCATCAGGCACTTCTTCCTCTGCTGCGAACACCGAAAAAGAGAATGTGGTCACTACAAGGGCTATTACCAGGATCCATACTAATACTAATGCTATTTTTCTTTGTGTATTTTTATTGAACATTTTACTGCCTTTCTTCCGGAGATCTTACTTTTTCCACCCTTACTTCCAATGTGTTGCGTGCTTCCAAAAGTCCTTTTAGACTTATCTCGTAATCTATCGTTATCTTTCCGTCCTGCCCGTCTTTAAGGAGTTCGTTCTTCACTCTGTTTGTAAGGATCTCCATACTGAATATCCCCAAAGGTGTTTCATACAGGCCGGTGAATTTTTTACCCTTTTCGAAATGCATTTCGTTGCCTTGAGTTCCGTATCGTCTGAGTTTTACCACATCCCCGTCGATCTTAAGAGCCGTAACACAGCCACTGACTCCCGAAAGTTCTGTTTCTTCGTAAACCAAATACACGACTCCGTCTTTGTTATAATGTTTCGCCTCTGTAAGGAGTTCCATTATATCTTCACTGCCTTCCCGGCTTTCCTGACGTGCATTTATCATCATCAAAACTTTATTCATATCACGTCGCCCCTTTCGTTATAAGTTACCCCCTGTTTTATTTCTCTAACGCATACCCTACAAGTCTGTCCAGCAGATCTGTATAGTCAAGCCCTACTGCTTCCCACAATTTGATGAATATACATTCATCCGCAAAAGCAGGTATAGAATTTACTTCATTTATATATAACTTGTCTGTTCCCTTTTCCAGGAAGAAATCCACTCTTCCAAACCCTTTGAGGTCCACTGCTCTGCTGGCTGCTATGGCAAGACTTTTAGCCTCCGCCGCCTTTTCCGCAGGTATCTGAGCCGGCACTGTCCTTTGTATGCCGCTGTCCGGAGAAAACTTAGTATGATAATCGCAGAATTCTCCCGGATAGGATATTTCTCCTGCTGCAGATGCCATAGGGATGATGTTCCCAAGGATGCCAACCTGTATCTCTCTTGAGTCTATATATTCTTCGACTATAACTTTACGGTCAAATTCGTAAGCCTCAGCCAAAGAAGTTTTCAAAGCTTCCCTGTCATCCGCTCTGGATACCCCTATGCTCGCTCCATAACCTGAAGGTTTTACGAACACCGGGTATTTAAAGCTTTCTTCAATATCAGAAATCACCTTTGATATGTTGTCTTCTATTTCTTCTTTATAATAAACCTTCCATTCTCCTGCAGGAAGTCCCGCCTGTTTGAGCAAGGCTTTTGTGGTGGCTTTGTCCATAGCTACTGCAGACCCTAAAACATTACAGCCTACATACGGGATCCCTATCATCTGAAGGACGCCCTGCACCGCTCCATCTTCTCCATACGGTCCATGCATCACAGGAAATGCCACATCAGCTATGTCTTTTAATGTTTTCCCGGAAGAAAGTATCTGAAGATCATATTTCTCCGGTTCTGCCAGAAGCTTTAATTCAGCATAGTCCTTCCATTCTCCTGTGGCTATAAGTTCCACCGGCCCATCGTAAAGGAGCCATTTGCCTTCTTTTGTTATACCGATCTTAACGATCTCATATTTTGTACGATCTATTGCGCTTAATACGGAGATGGCTGATTTGAGCGAACGCTCGTGCTCTATAGATCGCCCTCCGAATATGACTGCAAGCCTTGTCATTCTTTTTCCTTTCTAAAGAACTCTATCCCTTTTGAAACTGCTTGTTTATACGTGGTATAGTATTATACCAAAATTCATAGGAATAAAGAATAGTTTTGTTAAGATTTTATCCACTCCAAAAATTTTTTTCCTGCTTCCACAGTCTTAAACTTTAAAACATAGGGCTCCCCCTCTTCACTGCTTAAGATCATTTCCTCGTACTTTGTTCCTTTAAATCTTTCCGCCATCTCTTTGCTTTCCTTTGAGTCTTCTCCTATTATACAAACAGGGGGAAACATTACACACCACCAGTTCTCTCCCTCAGCCTCGCCTATACTTATTGTAAAAGCTTCATAGTTTCCCGCAGGGAAAATCAGATTTCCGTAATTCTTCTCCGGTATCCATCTTACTCCTATTTCTGTTTGAGTGCCGTAGTCATAGCCCTCTTTCTGTATTACCTCCTCAGCGATCCGGTTTATATGATCGCTGTTTTCCGTAAGCCATATCCTGCTGTCTGAAGCGCTTTTCATCTCCGACAGTTCAGGAGCCACTTCCGACAAAACAGCATCCCTTACCTCCAGTTTCAGCTGTTGATCCTCATATGAGTCACTGTTGGCTACAACGTGGAACCTTATAAAATCATCTTTGGAAAGCTCTTCCTCCCCCTGATGAAACATGCCCCAAAAACATATAAGCATGAACCCTGTGAGCAGAAGAAGCAGACCGCCTTTTCCGTCTTTAAACATAAAAACACCCCTTTCAACAATTCTGATCATTTGTTCAGGATTATTGACAGGGGAGCTTCATTTTATACTGATCTTCATACTTTATCTGAAAGATGTAATGTAGGTTTCTTCGTAAGCCGGCGCCAGGAATCTGTAAGCAAACTCTGCTTTTTCTTTATCTTCAAATATACCGAACACTGTAGGACCGCTTCCGGTCATCATTGCCTGATCCGCTCCTGCACCTTCCATAGTATATATGATCTCTCTTACTGCAGGTCTTTCCTCTGCAGTTACATACTGAAGAACATTTATCATATTCCTTTTAAGCTCTTTTACAGGCAGGCCTGCAGACATTCCCCCTACCAGACTTACTATATCCGGGTGAGGCTTAGCCATCATTTCCTGCATCTTTTCGGAATATTTTCCGTATACCGCTCCTGTAGATATTCCTTCCGCAGGTTTGCAGAGGACCACATGGTATTTGTCCGGATCAAGACCTTTTACCGGAGTAAGACTTGTTCCTGTTCCTTCGGCCACAGCCGTTCCTCCTAATATGCAGAAAGGAACGTCAGATCCCAGTCTGGCTCCAAGTTTGCACAAGGCTTTAGTGCTAAGTCCCATATCAAACAAAGTGTTCATTGCCACCAAAGTCGCTGCGCAGTCTGCACTTCCTCCGGCAAGCCCGGCTTCCATAGGTATGTTTTTTTCAATGTGGATCTCCACTCCGTCAAGGATCTCATCGAGCCCAAGCATAAGCTGAGCTGCCCTGTGGGCAAGATTTCTGTAATCCAGCGGCACTCCATCCACATTTGTAGTTATAATTATCTCTCTTCTGCCTCTGCCGGTTTTTCTTACGGTCACTTTGTCGCACAGCTTAAGCTGCTGCATGACCATCCTTACCTCATGGTAGCCGTTGGCGAGTCTTCCCAAAACATCGAGGCTGAGGTTGACTTTGGCATAAGCATCTATAGTAATTTCATTCATATCTCTCTCCTGATTTTAAGCCTTTTTAACATAGCTTCTTAGAAATATATATGTGGTTATTATAGACTTTTTTCCATTTTGTATCAACCCAAGGCTTTTCACGAACAATGATCCTCTTTTATCATTTTTTGTTCGTATAATATTTGAAATATATCTCCCCCCGCGCAAAAGATTGGAGTTTGTGTGTTGCTTTACAAGTTTCCCAGTGATATTATAATAATGTATGAATAGTTTTTGTTTAATTTTTGCGAACATTATTTCAAATAACAAATAATTTGTTCGGGAATATGGAGGCGTAAATTGGTATATAGAATTTTTGTAGAAAAACTTCCGGGTTTTGATGTTGAGGCTCAAAGCCTTTGCGCTGAACTCAAAGAAAATTTATCCCTTAAAAATCTTCAATCTGTAAGGATAGTAAATCGTTATGATGTGGAAGGCATTGATGAAGCGACTTACGATTCAGCAAGATTCAATGTTTTCGGCGAAGCAGCAGTAGATGCTGTTACCGATGAAACTCTTGACCTTCCTCCTCGCTCTAAAGCCTTTGCTGTGGAATATCTCCCGGGGCAGTACGACCAGAGGGCGGATTCAGCAGCTCAGTGTATCAGACTTATCAACACAGCGGCAGAACCTGTCGTAAAATATGCCAAAGTCATCATCCTTTCCGGGAATGTGACAGATGCTGACTTAGAAGCAGTTAAAAACTATTACATAAACCCTGTGGATTCACAGGAAGCTTCTCCGGAAAAACCGGAAACTCTTGAAATGGATCTGGAAGAACCTAAGCCTGTTGATTTCATTAAAGGTTTTATCGAAATGGGCGAGATCCAGCTGGATCTTTTTGGCAGATCTCAGGGCTTTGCTATGAGCAAAGAAGATCTTGCTTTCGTTCAGAGCTATTTTAAAGAAGAAGGAAGAGATCCTTCCGTAACAGAACTCAAAGTTATTGATACATACTGGTCTGACCACTGCAGACATACAACTTTCAACACAAAGATCGCAGAAGTGGATTTCGAAGATTCTCCATACGGCAGATTAGTGGAAAAAGCTTTTGCCGAATACCTGGAAATGAGAAAAGAAGTTTACGGCGATAAGGACAAGCCTGTATGCCTCATGGATATGGCTGTTATCGGCACAAAATATCTGAAAAAACAGGGCCTCGTTACAGACCTTGACGAATCAGAAGAAGTTAACGCCTGCAGCATCAACGTGAAAGCAAACATCGACGGCGAAGATCAGGACTGGCTGGTAATGTTCAAGAACGAAACTCACAACCATCCTACTGAGATCGAACCTTTCGGCGGTGCGGCAACATGCCTGGGCGGAGCCATCAGAGACCCGCTCTCCGGCAGATCCTACGTTTACCAGGCTATGCGTGTGACAGGCAGCGGAGACCCTAGAACTTCAGTAGAAGATACTCTTGCAGGAAAACTCCCTCAGCAGAAGATCACAAGAGGCGCTGCAAAAGGTTACAGCTCCTACGGAAACCAGATCGGTCTTGCTACAGGACAGGTGACAGAAATATTCAACGAAGGCTATATTGCTAAAAGAATGGAAGTTGGCGCAGTTATAGCTGCCGCTCCTAAAGAAAATGTTATAAGAGAAGTTCCTCAGCCGGGAGATGTTATCATCCTCGCAGGCGGAAGGACAGGCCGTGACGGCTGCGGCGGAGCTACAGGTTCCTCAAAAGAACACACAGAAGACTCTATCCTCAGCTGCGGAGCTGAAGTACAGAAGGGAAATCCTCCTGTAGAAAGAAATCTTCAGAGACTCTTCAGAAGAAAAGAAGCGGCTACTCTCATCAAGAGATGCAACGACTTTGGTGCAGGCGGTGTTTCAGTTGCCATCGGCGAACTGGCAGACAGCCTTGATATAAACCTCGACCTCGTTCTTAAGAAATACGAAGGTCTTGACGGTACAGAGCTTGCTATCTCCGAATCTCAGGAAAGAATGGCTGTCGTAGTTGCGGCAGAAGATGCGGACAAGTTCATGGAAATGGCAAGAGAAGAAAACCTTGAATCTGTTGTTGTGGCTAAGGTAACAGACACAGGCAGAGTAAAGATGACATGGAAGGGCGACACCATCCTGGATCTTTCAAGGGAATTCCTCAACACAAACGGTGTTCAGCAGAAAACAAAGGCTTTCGTAGAAATGCCTAAGACAGAAGCTCTCGCCGAACTCCAGAAAGAAAAAGAAATAGATTCAATTAAAAACGCAGTTGCAGATCTGAACTGCTGCAGCCAAAAGGGCCTCATCGAAATGTTCGACAGCACCATCGGCGCAGGAACAGTTCTCATGCCTTTAGGCGGAAAGAATCAGCTCACACCGGCTCTCGGCATGGCTGCAAAACTCCCTGTAACAAGCGGTTATACAGATACAGCTACTCTTATGACCTTCGGTTTTGACCCTGAGCTTTCATCAAAGAGCCCTTACCACGGAGCGTTATATGCAGTAGTAGACTCCGCTGCTAAGATCACTGCTATGGGCGGTGACTATTCCAAGATCAGACTTTCCTTCCAGGAATACTTTGAAAAACTTGGCAGCGATCCTGAAAGATGGGGCAAGCCATTGGCTGCACTTCTCGGCTCCATCAAGGCTCAGAAAGAACTTGGCATCCCTTCAATAGGCGGTAAAGACAGTATGTCAGGAACATTTATGGATATCCACGTTCCTCCTACACTTATCTCTTTCGCCGTAACAGCAGCGGATGCAAACAACATAATATCACCTGAATTCAAAGAGGCAGGAAGCACTATCGTGCTTATAGATACAGAAAAAGACGAAGAGGGCGTTATCAACTTTGATAAGTTCAAAGCAGGACTTGAAAAAGTTCAGCAGCTCATCAAGAGCGGTGCTGTCATCTCTGCTCAGACTATCGGAAAAGGCGGTATCTTCGCGGCAGTTTCCAAAATGTGTTTAGGAAACTATATCGGCGCGAAACTCACAGGAATGACAAGAGAATATCTCTTAGACAAGAACTACGGAGCCCTTATCCTCGAAGTAAAGGGCAGCGAAAATGCAGACGCGCTGTTTGCTGATGTTAAAGACACTGTAGATCACAAAGTCCTCGGCACAACTGTTGCCGCTCCGACCATCAACTTCGAAGTAAGAGTTGATATGGTAGGCACAGCTTCCGTTTCATACACACTGGATGAACTGGAAGAGATCTGGGAAGCTCCTCTGGAAGGAACATTCCCTTCAGTATCAAAAGAATACAGCGAAGAGGCTCCTGAAAGCATCTCTTACACACAGAGAAATACTGTAAGACCTCTCGTAAAAACAGCTAAACCAAGAGTTTTCATTCCGGTATTCCCGGGAACAAACTGCGAAGTGGATTCAAAGAGAGCTTTTGAAAAAGCCGGTGCGGAAACATACCTGCACATCCTCAGAAACCTTACTTCAACAGAACTTGAAGACTCTATCAAACGTATGGCCAAAGAAATAAAGAACAGCCAGATGATCATGATCCCTGGCGGCTTCAGCGGCGGAGATGAACCTGAAGGATCAGCTAAATTCATAACAGCTGTTTTCAGAAATCCTGCTGTATTCGAGGCAGTTACAGACCTTCTCGAAAACAGAGACGGCCTTATGCTCGGTATATGCAACGGCTTCCAGGCTCTCATCAAGCTCGGTCTCGTTCCTTACGGAAAGATCGTTGATATGCAGCCTGACAGCCCTACACTTACATACAACTCTATCAACAGACACGTATCCACACTGGTTCAGACAAGGATCGCTTCTGTTAAATCACCTTGGATGGCAAATGTTAACGCAGGCGATGTATTCACTATCCCTGTATCCCACGGCGAAGGCAGATTTATCGCTTCTCCGGAAATGCTGGAACAGCTCAAAGCCAACGGTCAGATAGCAACTCAGTATGCGGACTTTGAAGGCAAGGCTTCCAACAGCCCTTACTTCAATCCAAACAATTCAGACTGGGCTATCGAAGGTATCACCTCTCCTGACGGAAGAGTATTCGGCAAGATGGGCCACTCAGAAAGAATAGGTATGAATCTGTACAAGAACGTTCTCGGAGAAATGGATCAGAAGATCTTTGAATCCGGAGTACAGTACTTTAAATAATCGATCATAAAAGGAGGAATTGCCATGAAAGTCGGTATCGTAATGGGCAGCAAATCTGACCTTCCTGTAGTGGAAAGAGCCCAGAAGATCTTAGCTGAATTCGGTGTTGAATATGTTACAAGAGTTATTTCCGCTCACAGAACTCCTTATGCTGCGGAAACCTTCGCTAAAACAGCAGAAGAAAACGGAATAGAAGTTATAATAGCTGCAGCAGGCAAGGCTGCACATCTCGGCGGAGTTATCGCTGCATATACTCCGGTACCTGTTATCGGACTCCCTATCAAATCCTCTACTCTCGACGGACTTGATTCTCTGCTTTCAATAGTTCAGATGCCTAAAGGCGTACCTGTTGCTACAGTAGCCATAGACGGTTCTGAAAATGCAGGTCTTCTTGCAGTCCAGATGCTTTCCATAAAGTATCCTGAGCTGAGAGAAAAAATGAAGGCTTACAAGAAAAAGATGGAAGAAGATGTTATGAAAATAGATGCTGAAATGCAGTTATAGGAGAAATACCATGAGCGAAGAAAAAATCACTTATAAAGATTCCGGCGTGGATACAGTCGAAGGACAGCGTGCCGTATCTTTGATGAAAGATCACGTTAAAAAGACTTTTAATAAAAACGTTCTTACAGGACTTGGAAGCTTCGGAAGCCTTTTCAAGCTTGATCTGAAGGACATGACAGAACCTATCCTCGTAGCAGGAACAGACGGTGTGGGAACAAAGCTTAAGATAGCTTTTCTTACAGACAAACATGATACAGTGGGTCAAGACTGCGTTGCAATGTGCGTAAACGATATCCTCTGTCAGGGAGCAGAACCTCTCTTCTTCCTTGACTACATCGCAACAGGACACGTCAAAGCAGAAAAGATCGCTGATATAGTAAAAGGTATCGCTGACGGCTGCGTTCTCGGGGAATGTGCTCTCGTAGGAGGAGAAACTGCTGAAATGCCTGACTTCTACGGCGACGGCGAATATGATATGGCCGGCTTTGCTGTAGGTGTTGCAGACAGAAGCAAAATAATCGACGGCTCAAAGATCAAAGAAGGAAATGTTGTTATAGGCATATCCTCCAGCGGATTCCACAGCAACGGATATTCTCTGGTAAGAAAAGTTTTCTTTGAAAAACTCGGTATGGACGTTAAAGAATATGTAGAAGAACTGGGAGAAACTCTCGGAGAAGCTCTCCTCAGACCTACAAGAATATATACAAAGCCTTGCAAGGCTCTTTCAAAAGAGATCACACCTAACGGAATAATCCATATCACAGGCGGCGGTTTCTTTGAAAATATCCCAAGGATCATCCCTGAAGGTCTTGGCGTAAAGATCAACACAGGCACATGGGATGTTCCTAAAGTATTCAGCTACATAGCTAAATGCGCAAATATAGAAGAAAAAGAAATGTTCTCTACATTTAATATGGGCATCGGTATGATGTTCATAGTGGATGGATCTCAGAAAGACAGAGCAATGGAGCTTCTTAAAGAAGCTGGCGAAACACCATTTGTCATCGGCGAGATCATTCAGGGTGAAGGAGTGACCTTATGTTAAATATTTCAGTAATGGTCTCCGGCGGCGGCACTAATTTTCAGGCTGTTATAGACGGTGTTTCCTCAGGAAATATACCAAATGCAAAGATCGTTCAGGTCATTTCCAGCAACAGTAAAGCTTTTGCTTTGGAAAGAGCGAAAAAACACGATATCCCGGGATACGTGGTAAGTTCTAAGGACTATCCGGATGCTTCGGAAAAAGCAGACAAGATCCTGGCACTTCTTCAGGAAAAAGAAACCGATCTTATCGTTCTGGCAGGTTATATGAGTGTTGTGGACGCAAAGATCATCGATGCATACAGAGGAAGGATAATAAACATCCATCCTTCACTTATCCCAAAATACTGCGGAAAAGGATTCTATGGAAAAAGAGTCCACGAAGCAGTTCTGGCAGGCGGCGAAACAGTAAGCGGCGCTACAGTGCACTTCGTAGACGAAGGGATCGACACAGGCGCTATCATTCTTCAGGAACAGGTCCCTGTGCTTCCGGAAGATACTGCCGACGATCTGGCAGCAAGAGTGCTTGTCATAGAGCACAAGATCCTTACTCAAGCTATAAAGAATATCGCAGAAAATAATAAGTAAATCACTTTGATCATTATTAAGGAGAAAATACCATGGGCGGTTTATTCGGCGTAGCCTCCAAGAACGATTGCGTAATGGATCTGTTCTTTGGAGTAGACTACCACTCTCACCTTGGCACAAAGACCGGGGGTATGTGCGTTTACGGAAAAAAAGGCTTCGACAGAAGTATACACAGCATAGAAGACGCTCCTTTCAGGACTAAATTCCAGAAAGAAATGGAGAAAATGGAAGGCACCTCAGGTATAGGTTCTATCAGTGATACTGAACCTCAGCCACTTACCGTATACAGTAAATTAGGCCACTATTCCCTGGGAACAGTAGGCGTTATAAATAACAAAGACGATATCGTGGATGACCTCATCCACAGCGGAAACAATCAGTTTATGTCTATGAGCGGCGGTCTTATCAACAACACAGAACTTGTAGCGGCCCTCATCTCTACAGGAGTGAGCATCCCTGCAGGTATCCGTTATGCTCAGAAGAAAATAGAAGGTTCTATTTCTCTTTTAGCTATGGACGAGCATGCTCTCTATGCGGCAAGAGATTTCCACGGCAGGACACCTCTTATAATCGGCAAAAGAGAAGACGGCTACTGCGTTGCTTCCGAATCCTTCTCATTTATAAATCTGGGCTACGAATACTACAAAGAACTGGGGCCGGGAGAAGTTGTAAAGATCACTCCGGACAGCGTTGAAACTGTAGTTGAAGCAAACGATAAGGATGTTCGTATATGTACCTTCCTTTGGACATACTTCGGATATGCCACTTCTATATATGAAGGAAAGAACGTTGAAAATATGCGTTACAGAAACGGTGCCAAGATCTGCGAAATGGATGCAGATGATCCTGATGTTCAGGATGTGGACTATGTTGCCGGTGTTCCGGACAGCGGGATAGCCCATGCTCTTGGCTATGCTCAGCGTTCCCATTTCCCATACGCAAGACCACTTATAAAATACACTCCTACATGGCCGAGAAGCTTTATGCCGGGCAATCAGAAAGCAAGAAATCTTATCGCAAGGATGAAGCTTATCCCGGACAGGGAGATCATCGAAGGCAAGAAATTCGTTTTAGTAGACGATTCTATCGTAAGGGGCACTCAGCTCAGAGAGACCCTTTCCTATCTCTATGAAAACGGCGCGGAAAAGATCCATGTTCGTTCTGCCTGCCCTCCTATCATGTACGGCTGCAAGTACTTGAACTTCTCAAGAACTGTCAGCAATATGGAGCTTATCTCTCGTAAGGTGATAGCTGAGCTGGAAGGAACTGAAGAGCTTACAGAGGAGATCCTCAAACAGTATTCCGACAGTTCCACAGAAAAATATACGGCTATGGTAAAAAGGATCGGCGAAAAAATGGGATTTGATTCCTTGAAATACCAGACATTAGAAAATCTGCTTGACGCAGTGGAAGTTGATAAATGCAAGCTCTGCACCTATTGCTGGGACGGCAGAGAGTAATCAGGAGGTTTTAATATGCGTGCATTGATCAGTGTATCTGATAAAACAGGCGTTATAGAATTTGCAAAAGAACTTGAAGCTTTGGGATGTACAGTTATCTCAACAGGCGGCACAGCTTCTAAGCTTGCTGACAACGGAGTAAAAGTAGTGGGTATATCAGACGTGACAGGTTTTCCTGAATGTCTGGACGGCAGAGTAAAGACTCTCCACCCTGCAGTTCACGGCGGTATCCTCGCTATGAGAGAAAAGCCTGAACATATGGCACAGATAAAGGATCTGGGCATCGAAACAATAGATATCGTTGCCATCAATCTTTATCCTTTTAAAGAAACCATCTTAAAACCGGGCGTTACAATGGAAGAAGCTATCGAAAACATCGATATCGGCGGACCTACTATGCTCCGCTCCGCAGCTAAAAACCATAAAGACGTTGTAGTTGTATGCGATCCTGCAGACTATCCTGCAGTTATTGCGGAATTAAAAGAAAACGGCACTGTTTCCTACGAAACAAAGTACAAACTGGCTCTGAAAGTATTCCAGCATACTGCAGCATACGATGCAATGATCTCAGATTATCTTAGAACTCAGGCAGGCTATGAGCTTCCTGACAACCTTACTCTTACATTTGAAAAAGCTCAGGACCTTAGATACGGTGAAAATCCGCATCAGAAGGCTTTCTATTATAAAGAGATCCGTCCACAGGCAGGAGACCTTGTAAATGCAAAACAGCTTCACGGCAAAGAGCTTTCCTTCAACAACATCAACGATACAAATGCTGCTGTTGAAACACTCAGAGAATACGACGAACCTGCTGTTGTTGCAGTTAAACACGCAAACCCTTGCGGTATCGGCGTTGCTGAAACTCTTGCTGAAGCATATAAAAAAGCTTATGATGCAGACCCTGTTTCCATCTTTGGCGGTATAGTTGCTGCAAACAGAGAGATCACTGCAGATGTAGCAGAAGAGATCAACAAGATCTTCCTTGAGATAGTTATTGCTCCAAGCTTCACACAGGAAGCTCTGGATATCCTCATGCAGAAGAAAAACATCAGACTCATGGAACTTCCTGCCATCGCAGATAAAGATACAACCGGTCTTGATCTTAAGAAAGTATCCGGCGGTCTTCTCGTTCAGGAAACAGACAGAGAGCTTTTCAATGAAGCTGACCTTAAAGTAGTGACAGAAAAAGCTCCTACAGAAGAAGAAATGAAAGATCTCGTCTTCGCTATGAAGGCAGTAAAGCATATCAAATCAAACGGCATCGTTCTTGCAAAGAACGGCAAAACTATCGGCATGGGCCCTGGACAGGTAAACAGAGTAGGCGCTTTAGAGATCGCTATCAGACAGGCTTGCGAAGATACAAAGGGCACAGTGCTTGCATCAGATGCTTTCTTCCCGTTTGACGACTGCGTAACAATGGCAGCGGAAGCAGGCGTTTCAGCTATAATCCAGCCGGGCGGATCCATCCGTGACGAAGATTCCATCAAGAAATGCAACGAACTGGGGATCTCTATGATATTCACAGGTATGCGTCATTTCAAACACTAATTTCTCAGGGGGATATTATGAAAAAAGTACTGGTAGTAGGCGGCGGCGGCAGAGAACATGCTATCTGCTGGAAGCTTGCACAAAGCAAAGAAATAGAAAAACTCTACTGCGCTCCGGGAAATGCAGGTATCGCAGATACAGCTGAATGTGTTGGTATCAGCGCAGAAGATATTGAAGGCATTTGCGCTTTCGCAAAAGAAAAAGAAATAGATCTGGCTGTTATAGGTCCTGAAGTTCCTCTCTCAATGGGTATTGTAGATGCCCTTGAAGCAGTGGGAGTAAAAGCCTTCGGACCTAACAAGAAATGTGCTCAGCTGGAAGCAAGCAAATCATT
>JAFQKJ010000084.1 GCA_017397005.1 Bacillota bacterium | reverse complement strand
CTTTGTATACTCTTTCAGGAAGGCAGAATATGTTGTTGCAAGACCAATATTCAAATCGAAACCATTTCCAATTAAAAATGTTATATTCATCTCTCTTCACCCGCCACCTGCATAAACTCCATGATATCCCCAATATCTACCTTAAGTATTTTACAAATATTATGTAACACCGCAAGCGTAACTTCCTCATCACGACACAGGCGAGTCATTGTATTCGGAGCAATATCAGCCGCTTTGCGCATATCATCTTTACTCAATTTCTTGTCCACGAGTAATTTCCAAAGCTTGTTATATGAAATAGCCATATCATCGACCTCCGGACACAGATATTGACTTAATTATATAATCTTTTTCTGATTATGGTATCACATTTACGTCTAAAACGCAACTTACCGACTGAATAGGTATTAATATTGACGCCCAAGCCATCACTACCGTAATTTTTTCGTCCATTTCTTCCTTATTAAAGAAAATCACAAAAATAAGAAAAGCATCCACTCCCGCAGATGCTTCCTCAACCCCTATTTCTTCTTTTTTCTAAGCAGCCTATATCCTCCAATTCCGGCCGCAATGAGAGCAGCCCCTCCAAACGTCGCCGAACCGCTTGCAAATGTAAATACAAACACCATCTTTAAACCTTCTTAGGCAATTTTGCCTTCTATAAAGCAAAAAACGTTTAACAAAACAAACAGATCCGAACCATCAGGTTCGGATCTTTTCATGTCATACTAAAATCTTCCAATATGTTCACCATCAGGATCCACTACACGGCCTTCCATATGGAATCCGTCTTCATGCAGCATAAAGTCCAGATCGTATTCGTCCAGTCTGGTCTTGTCTATTTCCTGAATAAACTGAGCTTTCGGATACTGGCTCTTTCCGTTTCCTCCGCCGTAAGCGATCAATACCTTTAAATAACTGATCAGGTATTCCAATTCGTGCTCTTCAAAACTTCCGTTGAACACCTTCCAAAGCCCACGATCATATACAGTGCTTTCTCCCACCATTAAGTCAGGATCCGCTCCGAATTCAAAAAACAGTTTTGCGATCTCATATCTTTCCTGCTCATCTTCTACCATTTCCGGCCACAGGAAGCACAGGTCTTCCAGTGCACATTCACAATTCAGTTCAGGATCATAGAAATTAGGGTCTGCACCCTTTTCTAAAAGAAACTTCACTGCTTCTTTGTTGTTATAATTCTGAGCTTCGAAAAGATATGTTGTAGAGTACCCTTCCAAGTCAAGTACCGGCTGGTTTATATCCTCTATTTCACCAATTATCTGTTCTGCACGTTCTTTATTAAAAGGTCTTTCTTTGATAAGCGAAAGAAATTCCTCGTTTCCCTTCATATATGTTTTTTCCACAGTACTGCCTCCTATTTCAATCTACTCTTCTATATATTACAAAGGTCTCCCTTCCTCGTCAAACCTCTTTTTAAGTTCTTTTTCCGTGAGCACCACCGGTATAAAAATACACGCGCACTGCACCAGCGCTATACCTCCGCCTATCCAGCCCACTGTGTCGTCACTGCCTCTCACTATAGTCAGGAACAGTATCAGCGTTATACCTGCCATTATCACTCCCAGATAGAACATCAGTCTTCCGCAGTATCTGTTGGAATAGTTCCATGCTTCCTGAGAGCTCATTGAACGTTTAGTCCTGTATCCGAAATATGCATTTTTCGTTCCCGGAGCTATCTCTAGCATCTTACCGAATACTGCTATGACTATCGGGATCATCATATCCGAAACCAGCAAGAACCACCACATAAATCCTTTTCCCATATGTACTCTCCTATTTTATAAACGCGAACACCGCAGTCAGCACACCGTATACCGCCGGCTGATGCAAAAGATATATCAGCAAAGAATGCCTTCCCGGCCATTCCACCGGCTTAAGGCTCACCTCCGGCATCCTCTCCAAAAAATCATATTTTTCAAAAATCAAATACAGAAAATAACCTGTATGGTACAGGAAAAGCCAAGGGATCAGCGGAAAATAATCCGCCGAGTGAAATCCATCTCCCGGAAATCCCAGATATGCGGTAAAAAGATTTGCATAAAGTTCCTCAGGCACAGTAAAGAGCACCCAGTCTCCAACACCGATGCTGCCCGAAGCTATGAATCTCGTTATAATAAACAGTCCGAAAAACAGGATCAGCCCGGCTCTCGGATCTATCTTCCTGTAAAACTTGTCCAAAGGTATCATCACCAGCATCCCTGTGCCTATAAGACTCAGTACGCCGAAAAGGATAAATCCCTCAGGAACAAAAATTCCAGTTACAGCAGTTACCGCCAGAGATGCCGCCAGCACCACAAGTCCTCTTTTGAGTTTTTTGCGGCCCATAGACCAGCAGAATCCGGAAAGCAGGATAAAAGTCCAGCAAATGCTCTGCTGCCACAGGAACGAGATCTGGGTACCGTACCATGAGATCTCAACTCCGAATATATTGCACAGATCCCATACCATATGGTAAAGGATCATGCTGATAAGCGTGATACCCCTTATCAGATCCAACGTTTTATAACGTTTGGAGTTACCGCTGCTTTGTATTGCACAAACATCGCTGCTGATTTGGATCACTCCTATCTCATCTTTTCTTCCCATTCTTCCTGCTTAAATCCTACGACTACACTGTCGCCTTTGATCCCTAAAGGTCTCTTTACTAAAAGTCCGTCTGTTGCCAGAAGCTGAAGGATCTCTTCATCGCTCATGGACGGGATCTTGTCTTTGAGCTGCATTTCTTTGTAAAGCTTTCCGCTGGTATTGAAAAACTTTTTGATCGGAAGACCGCTTTTTTCATACCATTGTTTTAACTCTTCATAAGAAGGATTTTCTTCCTTTATATCTCTGAAAGTATATTCCACACCCTGTTCATCCAGCCACTTCTGGGCTTTCTTGCAGGTAGTGCATCTTGGATAACAAACAAATAACATCTTATTCCTCCGTAATATTACATTTTATACAGTTCCCATCTGCATTCCTCTATAATATACCGTATTTCATAGAGTTTTTCCACCCCGCAGATCATACTTGAGCATCGGTAAACTATACTTTTTACTCCTGCGAATATCCATTCCTCCACATGAAATATCTTTTCTATTTTAACTTCATAGGTGTTTGAATCTCTGTCCCTGTATCTGAACTTGTAGGGTCTGGGCTTGTTGTTCCCCTCTGCCTTGAAGGTGACTATAGCATCTATAGGTTCTGACAATATCTTCACTCTTCGTGACCTCCCATCATGATGTAATTACCGTCGTTGACTCCTCCCTCGATAGGTTTAACGTTCTGATGATTGGCAAAGGCGCCCCTTATTATGGCTCCCTGCCCGTATCTTTCTCGTATGGCATCTATAGCCTTGTCCAAAGCCTGCTCTTTTTCTTTTTTTTCTTCCCCAAACATGGATATCTGCTCCGGTTCATCAGGATTTTTGAAATTCGTCACAGAAACTCCAAGAAGTCTTATGGGTTCTCCCTTCCAGCACTGGTCGAAAAGCCGGCAGGCGTACTTGTATATCTCCGTAGTAGAATCCGTATAGGTGTACAGCTTCATCTGATGGCTGTATCTCTCAAAACCAGAACTTTTTACAGTGACGGAAACAAGGCCCGCTTTGAATCCGTGTTTTCGAAGCCTCATGCCCACTCTTTCGGATAAAGAAAGCAGGAACATCTTCGCCTCTTTTCTGTCTGTGACATCGTACTTGAGAGTCATGCTGTTTCCTATGCCCTTCTGATCTATTTCATCATTCACGGTCACAGGAGAAGGATCTATCCCGTTGGCATAGTTCCACACAAGTTCTCCATGACTTTTCAGCAGGCTTTTGAGATATATAACATCGGTTCTAGCCAGATCTCCTATGGTGTTTATGTTCATCTTCTTAAGCTTTTTTGCTGTTGCTCTGCCCACCATAAAAAGCTCTTCCACAGGAAGAGGCCACATTTTCTCTTCTATTTCTTCCGGAAAGAGGGTATGGACTCTGTCCGGCTTTTTCAGCTCAGACCCCATTTTCGCAAGGAGCTTGTTGCAGGACACTCCTACATTCACCGTATAGCCCAGTTCGTTTTTTATCCTGTCCTTTATCTCATAAGCTGTCTTTACAGGATCTCCGAATTTCCGCTCCGACAAAGTGTAGTCCAGAAAACACTCGTCCACACTGTATCTCTGCACCAGAGGAGAATATTCCTTGAGGATGTTGAACATTTCCTGACTGCATTTCATATACAGATCGAATTCCGGCGGAAAAACCTGAAGCTCAGGGCACTTCCTTCTTGCTTCAAACAGGCTCTCGCCGGTAGTTATGCCGTACTTCTTTGCGGGAATCGATTTCGCCAGTATTATGCCGTGACGATTGTTGGGATCTCCGGCTATGGCCGAAGGGATCTCTCTGATATCTGTCCCGTAACCGTTCTGCAAAAGATTCACTGCCGTCCAGCTCAGATATGCCGAATTTGCATCTATATGCATGACTATCATATTCCCGCTCCTTTCTCATCGTTATATCCCCATTATACAGAACATATGTTCGTTACGCAATATGCAATTTGAGGAAGTTTCCATACAAAAACGGAGAGTCTCCTCTCCGTCTCGATCCATCTATTCCAGCTCAAGCACATTGCCTGCTTCTTCTTCGCTGAGCATAGTAACGTCTTTGAGCTTTCTTTGCATCTGTCTTGTTCTTGTACCCACAAGCTTTTCAAGCTCGTCGTTGGCCTGATTTATCCTGTTCTGAGCGCTTTCCAGTGCACCGGCGAACTTGTCGAACTCAGTCTTCACCGCTCCAAGCACCTGCCACACTTCACCGCTTCGCTTCTGGATAGCAAAAGTCCTGAATCCCATCTGCAGGCTGTTCAGCAGCGCCGCCATAGTGCTCGGCCCTGCAATGTTCACATGGAAGTCCCTCTGCAGGATCTCCACATAACCCTGATTTACCACTTCTGCATAAAGCCCTTCAAAAGGAAGGAACATTACCGCAAACTCCGTAGTGTTAGGCGGATCTATGTACTTGTCCTTTATATCCTTAGCCTCTGCTTTTATGGTAGCCAGCAGAGCTTTCCTCTTTTCATTGATCTGTTCCGAAGTGCCGTTTTCGTAAGCATCGCACAGCGCCCCGTAAGTCTCTCCTGGGAACTTGGAATCTATAGGCAGGTAAACAAAACTTCCATCCTCTGAAGGAAGCTTCACCGCATACTCTACGTACTTGCTGCTGCCCTTTTTAGTAACTACATTTTTGTCATACTGTCCCGGAGAAAGTATTTCTTCAAGGATAGCCCCAAGCTGTATCTCACCCAGGATACCTCTGGTCTTCACATTGCTCATGACTTTTTTAAGATCTCCCACGCCCTGAGCAAGAGTCTGCATTTCTCCAAGACCTTTATACACCTGTTCCAGTCTGTCGTTTACCAGCTTAAAGGACTCTGTCATTCTTTCGTTCAGGGTCTTTTCCAGCTTTTCATCAACAGTCTGTCTCATGGTTTCAAGACGTTTGTTGTTGTCTTCCTGAATGTCCTTGAGCCTGCTTCCTACCTCAGACTTTACGCTGTCCAGACGGTTTTCCATGGTGTCCTTCATCATCAAAAGCTGAGAATTTACCGCATCGTTTCCGCTTTTCATGTTCTGAGAGAGAGTCTGGCCAAGAGCTGCTACAGATTCGTTTACGCTTCTGTTTACCGCTCCTCTGAGCATTTCCTGCTCTGCTTTCATTTCCAGCTTCATTTGTGACAGTTCTTTCTGAAGGGCGTTTATCTTCTCCTCAGCCTCACGATCCAGGGCTGAACTTTTTCTGCTTTTTACTGCCAGCACACAGACGATCATCGCCAGGACCGCCGCCGCAGCGCTTACTGCAATAATTACTGTTTCCATATTTCCCATAAAATCTCCTACCTGTACCACAAAGGTTTTTCATACAGCGATGTGTATGTGAGTTTCCCGTTTACCCTTTCCGAAAGCATCAGGCTTATCTGCCCTACTTCCGCTTTTATTGGATCTTTTTCCAGCGCTCCGCTGCCGAATATCTTTCCGCTTCCATGCACCACTACTTCTCTTCCCAAAGTAAGATGCGGCTTGAATGCCCGCTTTTCTATCTTGAATCCTGCTTTTCTGAGACTGTCGGACAGCTGTCTTTGAACAGCCGCAAGAGCCTTGTTCTTTTCGCAGCCGATCCACCAAAGATCTCCGCCTTGATCTCTTTTGAAGCATCCCAGCTTATCG